>CAZCBJ010000021.1:14896-31130 GCA_964496705.1 uncultured Anaerolineaceae bacterium
CCGGCAGGGGGTTTTCGCCGCGCGGGTCGGGGCGCAGCGTCTGCTGCAGGTTGAGCGCGGTGCTGAAATGATAAATTGACGGCGTTTCGGCGTCCAGCAGATACAACGAGAACGGTTGAGTATATTCCATCTGGACAAAACGCGTATTGGGCATGACGATCGGACGGGTATCGCTGTCCTCATTCGGGACATACGGCATGGGATCCGTACAACGGGTGGAGGCGTAGGTAAAACCGCTGTAGGTGCACTTGGTCATGCGCCCGTCCTTGTGCAACATGAACAGGTTGTCAGCAAAGACAGACATGTCCACCACATCCGCGACATACGGCACCTCATCGCCGAAGAACATGGCGGGATGTTCTCCCAGGATGAAATCCGAATTGCTGGTATATGCCCACACTGCCGACAGCTTATTATCCAGAACATATAAATTCTGCTGGAAATAAGCGAATTGAGCGATGTTGCCCCACACACTGGCGGGCAAGGGCAAGGAGAGCGACAACGGATTGTCCCCCGCCACGCATAGCAACAGATTGCCGCCGCTGTCCAACGCCAAAAGGGAGGCACGGTTGGGAGCGATGGGCGGGATGGTGATAATGTCGATCAGCCGGGTGATGATGATCCCGCCGGAGGGACCCGGCGCGCAGCGAAATTGGGGGTCCACCATGTAGCCGTCACCGGTCAGAAACATGCGCAGCACACGCCCCTGGTTGCCATCCAACAGGTACACGTCTGTGCCGCTGGCAGCCATGCGAACGATGTTGATCGAGCTGGCGAAACCGCCCGGAATGGCCGGAGCCAGTTCCAGGCGCACCACCCCGTCCAGATTGTCCAGCGCAGTCTGCGCGCGGTTGTGCAAAGCGCGCGTCTCGTCGGTGCGGCCATACTTTTCGGCCTTGACCAGCAAATCCAACACCTGGTTGTAAGTGTTGCGCTTGAGTGCGGCGTCCTTCTGTTCCTCAACCTTTTGCATCATCTCTTGCGCCTGCTGGAAGTAGAGCGCCTGCTGCTGCGATTGACCGCGGCGGTAATAGACGGTCATCGCCACGGCAACCACCGCCAGCGGGACGATGACGGCAATGAACAAGAGCACACCCGCCGAAGCGGAAGGCGCCCGCTCGGCCTGTCCCGGCAGCAGGCGACCCAGAAAGCCGCCCACGGCAGCGGATAACCGCTGGCGGAAGCTCCGCCAGCGCAACCAGTCCGCCGCCAGCTTCTTGCGCAATTCCTCGCTGCGATCCACAGCCGGCTTTGGCGGCGCAGGCGTGGCAGGTTTGGCGCGCGCTGCGCGGGCTGGGTGAGATGACTGGGGCTGTGCTGCCCGCCGCCGGGGCGAAGCCGGCGCGGGGGTTGACGGCTGGCTGGCAGGCGGGGAAGATTCGGCTGGCGCTGGAGGAATCTGTGCTACAGTCTCTGCGACCGATTCGGAAGGCGGCGCTGAAGGTGGAGCAGTCGGCTCCGGCGCGGAGGTTTTATCTTGAGTAAATTCCTGCGCTTGATCCGGCGGGGCAATCTCCGCCACGTCCGGCAATCCGGATTGCGGCATGACGGACGGGGGCGCAGGCTGTTGCTCAACCGGCAGGGCAGGTTCGGGGATTTCCCCGGCGGGTTGTCCGGCGGGCTGTGTGACGCGCAGGCGCAGACGGCGCACCAAACCGCCGCCCTTCTGGAATTGCACCACACCCGCCTGCAGGTCAGGTCCCGCCTGGTTGAGCAGCCGCCGGCGCAGGTGATCCAGAGTCAGGCCGGGCGAGCCGGCCAGCGACTCAGGCGTCCAGCTTTCAGAAGGGGCCAGCGAAAGGACAAGCAAATCCCCGGGCTGGATTGACTCTTGGAAATAGCGCAGGTTCAGCGTGCGCCCCAGTCCCACCCCCCGCCCGGCGGAGATATCGCTGTAATCCTGAACCCAGGCGCGGGTGAGGGTAAGCGCATGCGTTTCGCCCGCCTGCAGCAGGTACAGCGATTCGTTGTGCAGCACAGCCACGCTAAGCGGGCCAAAAATCTGCACCCCCTCGCGGGCAGTTTTCAGGTTACCCTCCAGCAGAAGGCCGTTCAACTTCTCAACTGCAGCGCGCATCCCCGCAGTGACCGTGCCGGCGGAGGTGAAATATTGGTCCGACAATAACTGAAAAAGCTCCTCATAAGTCGAGGCAGCCACACCGCTCCCAAAGGAAAACAGCGCGATCAGGAAATCCCTGGTGCGCAACCGGACGGCTTTTTTGGGAGCGGCGGCGGCGAAAAAGCCGGGCAATTCAGGTTGATTCTGGTAACCCCTGAGGTGAATGGTGAAGGTGTAAAGGTCGAACACAGATTTATTATACAATGAGATAATGGATTGGATGGAAGGCGGTTGATCCATCCCCGGTTGACAACGGAGGCAAACCATGCAAAAAATTGATATTCACTTGCATACCACTCGTGAGAGCGGCGATAACATGGACGCCTATGTGCGTTTGATGGATGAACACGGCGTGAGTGCCGGGCTAGTGCATGCCATCCCACATCAACATTGGTCTGATGATTACCCACCGGATTACGATGACGATCAAGCCGTTCTGTCTGCCTGCCAAAGGCATCCGGGGCGGCTGTACGGCTCGGTGTATCTTGACCTGCGCGAAGCGCGTGAGGTCAACATCCAGAAAATTGAGCGCTATGCTGCTGAAGGGTTCAAATGCGTCAAAATGTTCCCCAACCTGGGATTTGATCCCAATGATGAAATCCATGAGCCGGTCTGGGAAGTAATCGAGCGTCTGGGTTTGGCTTGCCTGTCGCACTGCGGCTGGCTGATGCCCAGCAGCCGACATCCGGGCATGCGCCTCAGCTCGCTGACCGCCTCACCCTTTCACTTTGAGGTACCGGCGCGCCGCCACCCGGGGATCAACTTCATTTTTGCCCACTTCGGCGGCGGCGCCACTTACCTGGAAACCATCACGCTGTGCGAGCGGCTGCCCAATTGTTTTGCCGACTGCACGCCCGGTTGGGGGCGCTGGGTCTGGGCGCACCGACTGCCGGGCTTGGAGGATTTTCCGCTCGATCACTTTCTTTATGGAACAGACAATACCCCCCAGGGCGATTACAGTCAGGATGAGCGTTGGTGGCGCGATCTGCTGGCTGACATGGGACGAACAGCGGAAGAGATTGAGCTGTTTTTTAGCGGGAATGCCGCCAGAATTTTGAAATTATAATTGGCAGGCTTTCCAAGATTTTCGGGTTAGTGATATAAATAGTTTGACTCCAAAGTCATTATGATCCATAGGAGAGAAAATCGATGTCCTCCACACACTCTCGTTTCATCGGAATGCGTCCAAAAATTGGCATTCGCCCGGCGATTGACGGGCGCTGGGGCGGGGTGCGCGAATCATTGGAAGGTCCCACCATGGGACTGGCCAAAGCGGCCGCCGAGTTGTTTTCCAGCCATTTGCGCCACGCCGACGGCGCGCCGGTTGAGTGCGTGATCGCCGAGCGCTGCATCGGCGGCGCGGCTGAAGCAGCCATGTCCGCCGACCAGTTCGCCCGCGCAGGGGTCGGTCTGACGCTGACGGTCACCCCTTGTTGGTGCTACGGCTCTGAAACCATGGATATGGACCCGTTGATGCCCAAAGCGGTGTGGGGTTTCAACGGCACCGAGCGTCCGGGAGCGGTGTATCTGGCAGCAGTGATGGCTGCCCATGCCCAGAAGGGCCTGCCGGCCTTCAAAATCTACGGGCATAATGTCCAGGATATCGGCGACAACAGCATTCCCGAAGATGTGCGCGAGCGGCTGCTGCAATTTGCGCGCGCCGGGCTGGCGGTGGCGACCCTGCGTGGAAAATCATACCTCGGCATGGGCGGCACCTCGATGGGCATTGCCGGTGCGATGGTCAACGCAGATTTTCTGGAAGCCTACCTGGGTATGCGCGCCGAGATGGTGGATATGAGCGAATTTACCCGCCGCATCGAAGAGAACATCTTCGACCCGGTGGAGTTCAACAAAGCCCTGGCCTGGGTGAAGAAAACCTGTATAGAAGGCAAAGATTACAATCCTCCCGAAAAGCAGAGCTCCCGCCAGCGAAAGGATTGGGAATGGGAATTCTGCGTCAAGATGGCACTGGTGGCGCGCGACCTTATGGTCGGCAACCCGCGGCTGGCCGAATTGGGATACGGCGAAGAAGCCCTGGGGCACAACGCCATTGCGGGCGGATTCCAGGGGCAGCGGCAGTGGACTGACCATTTCCCCAACGGCGACTTCATGGAGGCCATCCTGTGCTCCAGCTTTGACTGGAACGGCATCCGCCAGCCCTACATGGTGGCCACGGAAAACGATCATCTCAATGCCCTGAGCATGCTGTTCGGACACCTGCTGACCGGCACAGCGCAGGTATTTGCCGATGTGCGCACCTACTGGAGCCCTGACTCGGTGCGGCGGGTGACCGGTTACACACCTTCCGGGTTGGCATCTGATGGGTTCATCCACCTGATCAACTCCGGCCCGGCGGCGCTGGATGGCTGCGGGCGGCAGAAAATCCAGGGGCGCCCGGCGATCAAACCCTTCTGGGAGATCAGCCAGGCTGAGATGGTAGCCTGCCTGGCTGCCACCACCTGGCATCCGGGCGATCTGGGTTACTTCCGCGGCGGCGGCTGGTCTTCGCATTTTGTCACCTGCGGCGGCATGCCCGTCACCATGTCGCGGCTTAATCTGGTTAAGGGCCTCGGACCGGTGTTTCAGGTCGCCGAGGGCTGGATCGTGGAGTTGCCGGACGATGTGCATGTGGTGCTCGATGAGCGCACCAACCCAACCTGGCCCACGACCTGGTTTGTGCCCAATGTGACTGGCAAGGGCGCATTTCGCGATGTATACTCAATGATGGACAACTGGGGCGCCAACCACGGCGCATTCAGTTACGGACACATCGGCGCTGACCTGATCACCCTGGCCAGCATGCTGCGCATCCCGGTCAATATGCACAACGTCGCCGATGAGAAAGTCTTCCGCCCGGCGGCCTGGGCTTCCTTTGGCACATCCGACCTGGAGGGCGCCGATTTCCGCGCCTGCGCAGCCTACGGACCACTCTACGAATAACGCATTGAGGACCAAAATCACACTCACCCGCGAGATGGAAACCCTCCTGATTCCGCTGTATTACCGGGCTCTGGAGGGACGAAAAACCAATCCCCTCCTCGAAGATCCCAAAGCAGAAGAAATACTGGCGCAGGTGGATTTTGATTTTTCGCGCATCAAAGCGCACGGCGGTTCGCCGGTCACCATGGTGCTGCGCGCAGTCCAATTGGACCGATGGACGCAGGCATGGGTGGACGCTCATCCGGACGGTGTGGTGTTGGGATTGGGCTGCGGTTTGGACAGCCGCTGTCTGCGGGTGAGCGGGCAGGGTGTGGATTGGGTGGACCTGGATTTTCCTGAGGTCATCGAACTGCGGCGGCAGTTCTACACGGAGCATGACCGCTACCACATGCTGCCCTCCTCTGTCACCGCGCTGGAATGGATGGAGCAGGTGCAGGCGCGCGGTCGCCCCGTTCTTATGGTTGGCGAAGGTCTGTTCATGTATCTCGAGGAAAAAAATGTGCGCGAAGTCTTTTGCGCGCTCACCCGCACATTCCCCGGCTGCAGCCTGATCTTCGACGCCTTCACCCCGCTGACCGTGCGCAGTCTGAACCGGCGCCACCAAACGCTGCGCGAGATGGGAGCGGTGGTGCAGTGGGGCATTGAGGATGCGCGCGAGATAGAGCGCTGGGGCTGCGGGCTCAAGCTGCGCGAAGAATGGTTCTACAACAATCCGCAGAAATCTCGCGGATGGGTTTCGGGATGCGTTTGGGCTTTGGATTGGCCGGATGGTTTCCGGGCGTGTTCAAAGTCCACCGTCTGCTGTACTTTACCAGTTAGGTGAACTGCTTCAGGCGTCGGAGCAGGAACCTGGTGACCAACGGCGCTGAAAAGGACGAAATACAATGAGCCTTCCTTTACGCATTGCCACCTTCAATCTCGAAAATCTGGATGCCGACCCAACCCCACCGGTGACCTCAGGCAGCCGTCCCAGCCTGGCGCGGCGCATCCAGGTGATGCGCCCGCAATTGCTTCGCCTGCGCGCCGATATCCTCTGCCTGCAGGAAGTGCATGCCCAGGAAGGGCAGGGCGGCGGGGTGAGCCTGGATGCCTTGCAGCAATTGCTCGCCAACACGCCCTATGCCGGGTTTCACCTGGCCTGCACCAAAACGCAGCAGGGCAGGCCCTTCCGTGAGCGAAACCTGGTGGTGCTCAGCCGTTTTCCCATTCAGGAAGTGCACCAGGTGATGAATGAACTGGTGCAGAAACCAGCCTATCGGATGGTGACAGCCAACCCAGCGCAGCTCGAAGCAAAAGAGATCGGCTGGGAGCGACCGCTGCTGCACGTGGAAATTGATTTGCAGGGCAGCCGTCTGCACATGATCAACCTGCACTTGAAATCCAAAATGCCAGTGCCCATTGACGGGCAATATAACAGCCGCGTCTCCGCCTGGATGAGCGTGGACGGCTGGGCGGAGGGCTATTTCCTGTCATCGCTCAAGCGGATCGGGCAGGCGTTGGAAGCACGGCGGCTGATCGACCGCATTTTTGAAAATGATGAGGCGGCCTGGATTGCCATTTGCGGCGACTTCAACGCCGACTTCGACGACGTTCCCATCGCTGCCATCCGCGGACAGGTGGAGGAAACCGGTAATCCGGCGCTGGCCAACCGCATCATGATCCCTTGCGAATTCAGCGTGCCAGAATCCTCGCGCTATTCGCTGCTGCACCTGGGTCAGAAGACCATGCTGGACCATATCCTGGTCTCGCGCGGGCTGCTGGGCAGCTACCTGCACACCGAAATCCACAATGAAGCCCTGCCGGACGAATCCGGCGCGTTCCACACCGACATCAAGTTCCCGGAATCAGACCACGCGCCGGTGGTGGCGGAATTTTTGTTGAGTTAAGTCCGGATTATAAACCGCCGATTGTCTACCTTAGACAAACGAGGTGAATTTTCGCCTGTCCTCCTTGCACAGCGCCTGGAGCAGCCGCCGGGCTGACATCACCCCGGTGGGCAGGCCGCCGCCGGGTTCCACCCACTGACCGCACATGTAAAAATTCTGCAAGCCCGGCAGCGTCTGGCGCATCGGCTTCATGATCACGCCGGCGTTTTGCGGGGTGATCAGCCAACCCTCAAAGCTGCCCTGCCAGTTGCCGGTGTAGCGCTCGAAGGTCAGCGGGGTGGCCACATCCACCATCTCCACCTGCCCGCCGATTCCCGGAAAGCGCTGCTCCAGCAGCCCGACCACGGTGCGGGCAATCTGTTCCTTTTTTTCCTCGTACTCGACCCGGTCCTCCGCCAACGCCTTCCAGTAATCATGACTGGAGGGCAGCATGACGATCAGGACATTCTTGCCCTCCGGCGCCAGGCTGGGATCGTGATGATAGAGATGGAAAGGCAGGTAATTCAGCGTTTGCCCGGCGATCTCCACCGGTTCATCGAGCTGATAGGTGACACCCGAAACGGTCTTGGGCTCATTTTCAAACGAGCGGTTGACCCCCAGGGATACATACACCAGCGGCGGGAAGATTTTCCATTTTTCATACGGCTCGCGGACCTTGTCATCAGCATACTTTCCATCCAGCATCTTGAAGATGGTCGTATGCCCGTCCGCCGCCGAGATTACCCGCCCGGCGCGGTGCAGCGAGCCGTCAGCCAACTGCACACCCACAGCGCGGTCATTTTCGACCAGGATTTTCTCCACCCGGCTGCGGTAGTGAATCTGCCCGCCCAACTGCAGGTAGCGTTGTTCCAGCGCCCGCGACATTGGCAGCGAACCGCCCAGCGGGTACCCGGCGTTTTTGGTATGCTGATAAGCCAGTGTGAAAAACATGAAGAAAACCGAAAATTCGGGCATCCAAAGCTGACTCAGGCCTTCGCGCAGCAAAGGATCCTTGAACCGCCGCGCAAATTCCTCTGCTGAGGTGCTCATATAACGCTGCAAGTCCTTGCCGTATCGCGCGTACAACAGACCCATCTTCAGCGATTTCACCAGCCGGATGAGCGCCGGATCATCGCGCCGCTCCTGGCTCATCGCCACAGCCATCCGCACCCCATGGATGAAATCGCGGATGGGTTGCGCATCTTGCGGCGAAAGCTCCAACAAATGTTTCTCCAGCCTGTCCACGTCTGCATAAAAAACCAGCGTGCGCCCGTCCTTGCCCTCAAAGCGCACCGCCTCATCCAGGTTGATGAACTCGCGTCCCTGCGCCAGCCCGACCTCCTCCCAGAAACGGTGCATCGGGCTGGAGGGCGATGATCCCACCAGCCAATGAATACAGCCGTCAATGGTGTAACCCTTGCGCTTCCAGGCGGTGCACAGCCCGCCCGGCTGGTCATGCAGCTCAAAAATGCGCGTCTGATAGCCGTTCATCTGAGCGTAAATCCCGGCACTCAATCCCGCAAAACCGGCGCCAATGATGATGATAGAACGATCTTCCATGATTTTCCTCTTACTTTCTCAATCAACCGCCCATGAATTTACCCATCAGGATGATTTCCAGCGCCTCATACAGCGCCGCCGCCAGCAGCACCGCCACAATCCAGACATACAGCCAGGCGGTCTTTTTCAGTCCTGCCACATACCCCCGCCAGGCGCTGGGGGCGCCGCTGCGCTTGAAAAAAAGAAAATTTCTGCCCTGCACAAAAGACGCCAGCATCGTCAGAATGTAAGCCTGACCTTCGAGGATCAGGACCACCATATGCGGGATCATGATCAGGCGCAGGGATGGATGAGCCGGGGAGAGGATCAGCCCCCAGAGGATGGCGCGGTAAATCCCCAGCAGCATCCCGCTGAAGGGGAGGATCAACGAAGGCACGGTGATGCTCAACAGGCTGCCGATGAACAGATTGACCGCAAAGGTCAGCGCAAAAGCCGACAGCACCTGACCACCCACATAGGCGCCGCCCACCGATTTAAACGGTCCCTCCAGGAAAGCCTGCCCCGTGGTCTGCAGCAGGGTGTCCTGCAGGGCAGGATTGAATGCCACATACACCATGCCAACCGCCACCAGCCCGTAATAGATGATGTTGATCAGCAGATATACCTTGCGATTTTCACGGATGAGCGCCAAAGCGGGGAGAAGATATTGTTTCATTGGGTTCACTTAAGTTGTTCCAGCAAACGCAAGGCGGCGGCGGCCAGCAGGGCGGAGCCAACCGGCAAGGCGCTTTCGTCGACATCAAACCTGGGGTTGTGCAGGCGGCGCGGAGCCTCGCCCTCGGGGGTGATGCCCAGCATGAACATTGCGCCCGGGCAGGTGTTGGTCATGTAGCTGAAATCCTCAGCACCCATGGCGGGCGGGGTGGAGTGCACGCGTTCCGCGCCCAGCATCTCTTCCGCCAGGCTGCGGATGGTTGCCGCCACGCCGGCATCATTGGCCAGGGAGGGGTAACCCTTGTCAATCTCCAACTCATAATCGCCGCCCAGCGCGCGGGCAATCTCCAGGCAGCCGCGCACCTGATCCCAGAGCTGCTGGCGGGTATGCTCATCCATGCTGCGCAGCGTGCCTTCAATCTTAACCGTCTCAGGGATGATGTTCTCGGCTGTCCCGCCGTGCAGAATGCCCACCGTCAGCACACACGGACGGGTGGGATCGATGCGCCGCGAAGGCACTGCATACATGGCGTTCAGCACCTGCGAGGTCAGCCAGATGGTATCCAGCGTTTGATGGGGATAAGCGCCGTGCCCGCCCTTGCCCTTGACCACCGCCCGAAAAGTATCCACGGCAGCATTGATCACCCCCGGCGCGATGCTGATATGCCCGCTGGGCAATTCGCCATCCACATGCAGCGCGATGACGGCTGAAGCTCCCTGCAGCGCGCCGTCGGCCACCATCAACGGAGCACCGCTGTTTCCCTGGTCATCAAAACGCTCTTCGCTGGGCTGGAAAAGGAAGCGCACCTGACCGGGCAACTGGCGGCGCGAAAGCAGCCGCGCAGCGCCCAACAGCATCGCCGTATGCGAGTCATGACCGCAGGCGTGCATGCAGCCAGCCACAAGCGAGGCATAATCCACCGGATTTTCCTCTTGAATGGGCAGCGCGTCCATATCCGCTCGAATCGCCACCACCGGCCCGCCCGGCTTGCCCAGCGCGCCCACCACACCGGTGCGACCGACATTGGGGCGCACGTCCGCACCCAGCTCGGTCAGCTTGCGGGCAGCGAAGGCGGCGGTGCGAAACACATCGAAACCGATCTCGGGCCAGCGGTGAATCTCGCGCCGATCCGCGATGAGCTCGGCGCTCATCTGGCGAGCCTCAGACAGTAAGGTTTGCTCCTGCGTTTGCGTCATTGCTTGCTCCTTTGGAAAATCATAAATCCTTCATGAAAAAATATTTGGTGTGCCCTGGCGGAAAGTCCGGCAATTCAGCAAAGAGAGTGTATCCTTGCTTGCGATAGAAATCCGGCGCCTGGAATTCGTGCGTTTCCAGTTGTGCGAACAGGCAGCCGCGCTGCCTGGCTTCTTCCTCTGCCATGCTCAACAAGCGGCTCCCCAGGCCGGCGGCGCGAGCAGAGTCCTCCAACCACAACCAGCCCACATGCAGCCAAGAAAAACATGTGCCGCCCAGCAGTCCGCCCACCAGCCGCCCCGAACCGTCTCTGGCGGCGATGACCAATTCTTGAAAGCGGTCATCCACGCCAAATTGAAGATTATACGCCGTCAGACCGTCGCGGATCGCCTGGGTATCCGCCGGGTTGGGATTTGTTTCAACTACCAGGGAATAATCGGTATTCATTCGCTGATCCTCTGCCAGCCGCATCTGCCATCCGGCTGGAAAAAATATACTGAAGGATCCCCATGCTGAATTATACCTGTCCCGGATATCCTTGTGACAGAATTCACCCCATTCAGAACAAAAGGGCGCGGGGTTGACGCTCAACCGAAGCAGAGCGCCTCGCCGTTCTATGCGCCTATTGATCCCCGCGCAAGCGGATGCCGCGGTGACGTCCTGGTTGCCAGGCAGCGCCGATTACGCCCCGGCCGGCTCATCCACAGGCGGCTGCGCAGTCGCCAGATCAACCTCGGATACAGACGCCTCGTCATCCGGCTCCGGCGCAATTCTCACCAGGGGCGCCGCTGTTTTGGGGGTGTGGCGGTAGAAAATCCCAAAAGCGGCAGCCGCCGCCCCCAGGGCAAACACAATCATCTCATCTGCAGGCGTGGGAATCAAATAACCCAAGAACGTGTAGAGACTGGCCAGCAGTAATGGGAAAATGATCCAGCGCGGCGTGTCCGGAATGCGGCGCAGCCAGATGAAAAAGGTAAAAACCGAACCTGCCAGAGCCACCGCCAAGTCATCCAGCGGGCCGGGCAGAAAATCGGGCAGCAGGGTGTACATCAATCCAAAGAAGTATGGGATGGAAGCCAGCCAGGGCGAAACATCCCGCGAAAAGAAGGCATAAGCCAGACCCACCGCGAAACATACCACAAAGGCCACCAACCCGGCCGCCGCCCCTATGCGCACATCCCAGCCAATCCAGCCGACCAGGAAAGCAGCCACCGGCAGGACCATCATGGAAAGATACACGGCTAAAATGGTCAGGGTTTTACGGTTTGAATAGCGCATCGGACCTCCTTAAAGCATTGCACAGTTATTTTTAGAATAACTGTGCAAGAATCGTGCAAATCAGATGCGCTGGGCGATTAACCGCCGAGAATGGCCTCGATGCGTTCCAATTCCTCAGGACCGAACGGCAAATGATCCAAGGCTGCCACGATGTCTTCCACCTGTCGGGGGCTGCTGGCGCCCACCAGCGCCGAAGTGACTGCCGGGTGACGCAGCACCCACGCCACCGCCATTTGAGCCAGCGTCTGTCCGCGCTCGACGGCAATCTCATTCAATGCGCGCACTTTGGCCATCACCGGCGGAGTCAAATCCTCGCGAGAGAGGTAGGAATAGGATTTGGCGGCCCGCGAACCATCCGGGATACCGCCGAGGTAGCGATTGGTCAGCAAACCCTGAGCAAGCGGCGAGAAGACGATACAGCCGATGCCCTCGTCCGCCAGCACATCCAACAGTCCGTCCTCCACCCAGCGGTCAAACATGTTATAGGAAGGCTGGTGGATCAGACACGGGGTGCCAAGCTGGCGCAGGATGGCCGCCGCCTGCTGTGTGCGCTCGGGACCATAGGATGAAATGCCCACATAAAGCGCGCGTCCGGAACGGACGATCGTGTCCAGCGCGCCCATCGTTTCTTCCAGCGGGGTTTCTTCATCCGGGCGGTGGTGTAAAAAATATCCACGTATTCCAAGCCCATGCGCTTCAGGCTCTGATCCAGGCTGGCGATCAGGTACTTGCGCGATCCAAAGTCGCCGTACGGTCCGGGCCACATATCCCAGCCGGCTTTGGAAGAAATGATCAGCTCATCGCGGAAGGGGCGCAGGTCGTCGCGCAGGATCTTGCCAAAGGTCTCCTCGGCCGAACCGTAAGGCGGACCGTAATTGTTGGCCAGGTCGAAGTGGGTGATCCCCAGGTCGAAGGCGCGCCGGCACATGGCGCGTGCATTTTCATACACATCGACGCCGCCGAAATTGTGCCACAGGCCCAGCGAAACAGCGGGCAGCTTGATCCCGCTGCGGCCGCAGCGATTGTAGAGCATGGCGTCATAACGATTGGATGCGGGCAGATAAGGCATGGTCTCTCCTTTTTGTTAAATAAATTTTGTGGATCGATGATCAACCCCTCACAACAGCATTATAATCCAACCAAAAAAAGCTTGCATTGTCCCCTAATTTATGTTATATTAATGCCAGTCCAAAAAGCCCCCTGGCGATTAATCGAAAGAGATGGAAATCGCTCCCTGTGGAGTGGTTTTTGTTTCTTTAAGACCATTTTGAATGCTCGCATCAGCGAGACGCATTTCACCCTCAAGGATGAAGTCATGCCCACATCATTTTTGACCCGCGAAGGATTTAGAAAACTTCAAGATGAACTGGAATTGCTGCGAACCCAGAAACGGCAGGAAATTGCCCAGCGCCTGCATGAGGCGATCGAGGGTGGTGAGCTGCTGGAGAACGCAGAATATGAAGCCGCCAAGAACGAGCAGGCTTTTGTGGAAGGCCGTATCAAGGAGCTTGAGATCCTGCTCGCCACTGCGCGGGTGATCGATGAGGAAGTCGCCGTAAATGGCAGCAGCACGGTGCAAGTTGGCACCAAAGTGACTGTTCAGGAAGAGGGTTACCCGGTGGAAACCTTCACCATCGTTGGCGCGGCTGAAGCCAACCCATCTGAAGGGCGCATTTCCAATGAATCACCCCTGGGCAAAGCCGTGCTCAACCATAAAGTCGGCGACCGGGTGACGGTGGATGCACCCGACGGTTCTTTCATGGTGGAAATTATCAAGTTGGGATAAACCTGGGGCCAAACCTATTGCCCCGCCCTTTGCAATCCGGGCGGGGCTTTTTTGTTATAATCGAACCGTTTTCACTCAAGAGGTGCTCATATGGAATATTCTGAACTGGAAAAAATCAGGCTGCAAAAAATCCACAGCATGCGCGCCGCGGGACGCGAGCCTTATCCCACCCGCGCCACCCCCACCCACAGCCTGGAAGAGGCTCACCAGGCCTTCACGGCAGCCGAAGCCGCGGGATGCGTTGAGCCGGTGCAAGCCACCCTGGCAGGGCGCATCCGCTCCATGCGCGCGATGGGCAAGATCACTTTTGTGCACATCGAAGACGGCTTCACGCGCCTGCAGTTATTCTTCCGCATCAACGAAGTCGGCGAAGAGGGGCTTAAGCAGTTGGCTGAGGATTTTGACCTGGGCGATTTCATCGAAGCCAGCGGCGAGTTGTTTCGCACGCGCACCGGTGAGGTGACCCTCAAAGTGCTCAGTTATCGCATGCTGGCCAAATCCATCCTCCCGCTGCCCGCCGCCAAGGACGAGGTGGTGGACGGCAAGCTGGTGCAGCACGCCACCCTGACCGATTCGGAAACGCGTTACCGCCAGCGGTATGCTGACCTGGCAGTGAACGCAGATGTGCGCAAAATCTTTCGCACGCGGGCGGCGATCATCCGCGCTTTGCGCCAGTTCCTCGACGAGCACGGCTTCCTGGAGGTGGAAACGCCCATCCTGCAGCCGATATACGGCGGCGCGGCTGCCAGGCCCTTCATCACCCACCACAACCAGTTGAAACAGGACCTCTATCTGCGCATCTCGTTTGAGCTGTATCTCAAACGTCTGCTGGTGGGCATGCTGGACAAAGTGTATGAAATCGGCCGTGATTTTCGCAACGAGGGCGTCTCCTACAAACACAATCCCGAATTCACCCAGCTTGAATTCTACTGGGCCTACGCCGATTACCTCAAGGTCATGGAGCTGACCGAACAGATGATGTTGTTCGTCACCGATCAGGTGCTGGGCTCGCGCATCATACACTTCAAGGGGCATGAAATTGACCTCACCCCGCCCTGGAAACGGATGGACCTGTCCGAAGGTCTGCTGGAAATCACCGGCATCGACCTGAACCAGCACCCCTCAGCCGAAGGGCTGGAAGCAGCCATGCGCGCCAGGGGCATGAACCCGCAGCCCGGTCAGGCGCGCGGCAAGTTGATCGATGGTCTGCTGGGCGATTACCTGGAACCGACTCTGATCCAGCCCACCTTCCTGTACGATTATCCGCGCGACATATCCCCGCTGGCCAAGAGCAAACCCGGACACTCGGGGGTGGTGGAGCGATTTGAAGGCTTCATCGGCGGCATGGAGCTGTGCAATGCCTTCACCGAGCTGAATGACCCGCTGGATCAGGAGTTGCGCTTCATCGAGATGGACCGCGCCTACGATGAAGAAGATGAGCTGCGCAATCCGATGGACGAGGATTACCTGCGCGCCATGTCCTACGGCATGCCGCCCAACGGCGGGTTCGGCATGGGCATTGACCGGCTGACCATGCTGCTGACCAACCAAAGCACCATCCGCGAGGTGCTGTTGTTCCCCCACCTGCGCGGACGCGAAGAGGAATAAATCACAACCAAAAATCCCGGCTTTCGCCGGGATTTTTGGTTGCAGGAGGTTATTTTTTCTCCACGCTGATCAGCACAGCCCGGACGGCCAGACGCCAGCGATAAGTGTCGGCACTTTCATTGTAACCCTGGCAGGTGATCAACGTCACCCAGGCATAGCCGTCGTTCTTGAGCAATGAGAAGTCCTTGGGTGAGAGGCCAGCCATCACCGAGCGCACTTCATAACGATAGCTGTAGCCATTGTAGTGGATGTAAACTGCATCGCCCCAGCGCAGGTCGCCCAGGTTAACAAACTGGCCGGGCAAGCCATTCGAGTCATAGACATGCGCGGTGAGACCGGTGTTGCCAATGCTGGTCGGGAAAGCCGAGCCTTCGATGTACCCGACCGCGTTGGCCAGCCAGGTCAGATCCCAGCCCGTTGCGCTGAAGGGCACACCCATGATCGGCAGTTTCACCCCCAGCCGGGGGATTTCCAGGGTCATCATACCCAAAGCTGCGTAGCGCTTGCTTTCGGGTTGAGTGCTGAGCGCCGTCACCCTTCCGGGCGCAAAGCCCGTCTCGGGCAGCGAGCTGGCAATCACAAAGCTGGAAGCAGCGCTGGTGCCATACACATTGATGTCCGAGCCGGGGTCATAGAAGCGTTCGGTGGACAGGTCGTTGTAGGCTGACTGCGGGTCGGAGATGTCGCCGGGCAAGCTGGTCCAGGCCAGGTTGGCGGTGTTGCTCACTTCAGTCCCGGCCGGGATGGCGCCCACAAACGCCTTGAATTCCAGCACAGTTTCATCACTGCTCAGCGAGAAAACATCCCAGCGCACGCGCAAGATGGACGGCAGGCTGTCATCCAGCACAGTCGGCACCTGACCGCTGACATATTTCAGGGAAGCGGGCACATAGCTCAGACCCGCCGGCAGCTTGTCGGTCAGCTCCATTTCATACGCGTTGGCGTTGCTAACTCCGCGGTGCGAGATGGTCAGGGTATAGGTGACCACGCCGCCGGGGAAGGAGACATTGGTATTGACTTCCTTGACCAGCTTGAGCGCGGGTTCGATGATGGTCACCGGCTCGGCGGCCAGACCGGGCAGTGAGTCGTTGTCCCAGGTCCAACTGGCAGTGTTCTTCAGCTCGTCGCCGCGCGTGTTTTCTTTGTTGTTCAGCACCACCACATGGTAGCGCACGATCAAAACCTCATCCGTGCGACCGCCGTTGGTCAGCGTGCCAAAGTCAAAGATC
>CAZCBJ010000022.1:0-25888 GCA_964496705.1 uncultured Anaerolineaceae bacterium
GGAAATGGCTTCAGCAAATACCATTGCTCTACATACGAACAAGCCATCATCCTGTCGTGGCCGGTTTTCCAGATGGGTTGGAGGTGGTGTCATTTGATGATATCTATGATTCTGCTGAAGATTACCAGAGCGTGTATTCACAAATAGTGGAAAAAATCCTTGCGCTTGGGCAATCTTCCGATGGGGTGACCTATGCCGTTCCAGGGCATCCATTTGTGGCCGAGGCCACCTGTCCGGAGATTTATCGTCGGGCAGCCGACATCGGGCTGCCAGTGCAGATTATCGAGGGGGTCAGTTTTCTGGAGCCGACTTTCAGCGCATTGCAGATAGATCCGTTTCCACAACTGGCACTGGTAGACGCGCTTGATTTGGCCATGCTGCATACGCCGTCATTTCCGCCGTCGTCTCCCGCACTGATCGCGCAGATTTATTCGCGCCAGGTGGCAGCAGATGTGAAGATTACCCTGAACGCTGTTTATCCGGATCATCACCCGGTGCGGTTGGTGCATGCTGCTGGCACACCGGCTGAGGAGGTGGAAGACCTCTGCCTGTACGAGATCGACCGCAGTTCAAAACTGGGTTTGTTGTCTTCGCTGTATGTTCCTGAATTGGGGCAGGATTGCTCGGTGGAATCCTTTCAGGAGGTGGTGGCGTATTTACGAGCCCCGGATGGTTGCCCGTGGGACCGCGAGCAGACACATCTGACGCTGCGCAACAATCTGCTGGAGGAAACCTATGAGGCGCTGGAGGCGTTGGACGGGGAAAACATGGCGGGATTGAAAGAAGAACTGGGCGATTTATTGCTGCAAATTGTGCTGCATGCGCAAATCGCCAGTGAAGAAGGAGAGTTCAGCCTGGCTGATGTAGTGCAAGGGATCAACCAAAAGATCATCCGGCGCCACCCGCATGTCTTTGGTGATATTCGCGTAGCCAATGTAACTGCGGTCATTCAAAATTGGGAGAAAATCAAACAAGAGGAACGCCAGCACAATCAGGCACCCGGCAATAAAGGTGCGTTGGATGGGATTCCGACCACTTTACCCGCCCTGGCGCAGACTCAGGCAGTCTACGATCGCGCCTATCGAACCGGTCTGAGGCCAGCGGTTGGGCAGGAAATTTTGTCTGACTTGAGATATTGTGTGGATAGGATGAATGGCAGCAAAGAAACGTATCAACGTGAACGGATACTGGGCAGGATGTTATCCCTATGTGTCAGCTTGGCGTATGGTATGAAAGTGGATGCAGAAAGTGTGCTGCGGGAAACCATCAGCCAATTTCGCCGCCGCTTTGCAACCATGGAACGATTGGTACTGGAGAGAGGATGGCATCTGGCCGATTTGCCAGAAGCAAACCGCGATGCGTTATGGGCAGAGGCTGCCAGCGCAATTGAAGATGACTCAGCGGAAATATAGCCCCGCAATGCTGTGCGGTTCTTCCACATGGAACGAGAGGCGCAGAGAAATGGTCGCTTTTTCCCATTTTGTTGGATAGACGACCGTGTAAAATTGTTGATCCCCTTCATTCGTCAAATACCCACGCCCGTCCATGCGCGTCTGGAATGCGCCTAATTGCTTGGTGAGGGTGTCAATCATCTGAGTGAAATTCGATTCTGCCAGCGCATTTTTCATCACTTCGTCAAAATCTGTTGAAAACTTGGCATAATCCTGTTCCACCATCCCGGCTAGCACCCGGTCTGCCATTGGGTCAGCAAATTGTAATACTGGATTGGCCTGGTCAGGCGGCAGAGGTTTGGGCGTATTACATCCGCTCAGGGATAGGCTGAAAACTGTCAGAACAAGCCAAAAAAGGAAAATTCGCTTTTCTTTCATGGGAGGCACCTATTGGATTGGCTCAAACTTGGCTGTGAAATGGCGCAGCAGGGCGGGGGCCTGGGTAATCCGGTAACCTTTTAGCTGCGCGGCTGTTTCTTTCAAAAGGACGAGCGTATCTGCCACATAATCCAGATGCGCCTGGGTGTACACGCGGCGAGGGATGGCTAGCCGCACCAGCTCCAATTGGGGATAGATCATCTTTCCGTTTTCCGGGTCGGTATGGGCAAACATGACCGAGCCAATTTCGACGCCACGGATGCCCCCTTCGAGATACAAGGCTGCGCCGAGGGATTGGCCGGGGAATTCCGAGTGCTGAATATGGGGTAGGAGCCTGCCAGCGTCCAGGTAAATGGCATGCCCTCCGGGGGGTTCGACGATGGGGACGCCATTCTCAACCAACCGGCCAGCCAGATAAGCAGTCTGGCCGATACGATAAGCCAGATACTTCTCATCCAAGCCTTCCAGTAAACCAACCGCAATAGCATCCAGGTCGCGTCCGGCCAGGCCGCCGTAAGTAGGAAAGCCTTCTCTCAAGATTAGTTCGTTGCACACTCGTTCATATAGTGAGGTATCTCTCATCGCCAGGAAACCGCCGATATTGACCAGGGCGTCCTTTTTGGCTGACATGAAGGCGCCATCTGCCAGGGAAAAGATTTGACGGGCAATTTCCAATGTGCTCATGTTGGCAAACCCTGGCTCGCGTTGTTGGATGAAATAACAATTCTCAGCATAACGGCAGCAATCAATAAAGAATGGAATATGGTATTGGCGGTAAATCTGAGCTACAGCGCGGATGTTTTCCAACGAAACCGGTTGTCCACCGCCCGCATTATTGGTAATGGTGATGGTTCCGAAGGGGATTTTTTCGACTCCGGTTTCTTCGATGAATGTGCGTAATTTCCGGGTGTCAAGGTTGCCCTTGAAGGGATGCTTGAGGGTAGGGTCGAAGGCCTCATCGCACACAAGATTGGTCGGCCGCCCACCCCGCGCACGGATGTTTGCGTCTGTGGTGTCAAAATGCATGTTGGAAGGAACATACATCCCAGGTTTAACCAGCAGCGCGGTAAGGATGTTTTCTGCAGCCCGCCCCTGATGGGTGGGGACAAAATGTTCGAAGCCGAAAATATATTGCATCACCTCGGAGAGGTGGTAGAAAGACCTGGCCCCGGCATAGGATTCATCCCCTTCCATCATTGCACCCCATTGTGCTTGGCTCATCGCGCCGGTGCCTGAGTCGGTCAGCAGATCGATATAGACCTCGTCTGCCCGTAGACCAAATAGATTAAATCCAGCCCTTTGCATGGCTGCAGCGCGTTCTTCGCGAGAAATCAAGCGAATCGGTTCGACCATCTTAATGCGAAAAGGTTCTGCGGGATAGAGCGCCATGTTCTCTCCAGATGGTTATATTTTGATTTATTCTTCGAGAATATTGATATTATTAAAGTGATACTTGACAATATTCAAAATTTGTGCTAGAATATTTAATAATATCAATATTGTGCTTGTGGTTTTGGATCTCAAAGGAGGTCTTTGATGAACCGATTGACATTCCCTGTAGAAGGTATCTCTATTATAACGCTAAAATCTCATGGCGACCTGCATTTAAGTGCTGGAAATTTCAATGAAATCACCGTTTTTTCGGATGTGGAAGAACTGAAAACAAGCCGGCAGAATGATGAAATGGTTTTTAAAACCCATGATGATCTGGATATTCAAATTCCGAATTCACTGGTGTTAAAGATAGAAAAAATTTATGGAGATGCATTCCTGCAAGGTGTCGAGGGGGTTGTACAGATCGAAACTGTGGCTGGCGACATGTTTGTTCGCAATTTCAAAGCAGGTTTGCGGGTGAGCAATCTGGGCGGAGATTGTACTTTGAATGAAATCGGCGGCGATGTAAAAATCGAACGCATCGGTGGAGATTTGTTTGGAGAAGGAATCAGCGGTGGGGTGGAATCAAGGGTTGGCGGTAGTGTTATGGTGCAAGCTGGCGGACCGCTGAACATCCGCGCGGGAGGAGATATCGGCCTGCATCTCACCTCGGCCAAACCTGCAAATTTGAAGGCGGGCGGGGATATTGCGCTTCATCTGCCGGCAAATATGGATGCCAATGTGGAGCTTGAAAGTGGTGGAGAGCAGATTCTGGTGCACGTGGGAAGCCTTCAGGTCGATTTACAGAAATGGACCTATACAGCCGTCGTCGGCGCTGGCGGAGTATTGTTGCAATTGGATGCGGGTGGTGATGTTGAGGTGGTCGATACACCCTGGGATCGTGATGAAGTGGATAGCCAGGTGTCCGGCATGGATGAAACATGGCGTGAGCATCAGTGTCAGTTGGATGAATCGCTTACAGAAATAGCCGATGAAGCAGGAGATCGATTTAGTCAGCGGGCACAGCATATATCCGAAAAAGCTGCGCGGATTTCAGAAAGAGCAGCGCAAATATCCGAACGGGTGGCTCGCAAGATGGAGAGGCATGCTGAAAGAATATCACGCCAAGTCGAGGGGATCCAGGGTCAAATCCCTTCAGATTTCGCGATGCCCCCCATACCGCCCATTCCACCCATCTACCCCGCTCAGCCTGAAACGCAAAAAACGGGTGCCAGTGAAGAAGAGCGTAAAATCATCCTGCAAATGCTGGCAGACAAGAAAATTACTGCTGAACAGGCAGAGTTGCTGTTGCAGGCGTTGGAATAACTACAGAACACAACTGTTTTGGAAGGTGAAACATGTCGATTAATTCAAAAAGGATGGATATTCTACGCAGGGTGGAAAAAGGTGAAATTTCTCCGGATGAAGCATCGCGCTTCCTGGAGGAATTGGAAGACGACGAATTGGCGCTCGGTCGTGCGGCTCAATTCATACCGGCAGACGAACCGCTTGTCGAAGTGATTCCACCCCCGCTTGAAGTTGGAAACCAAACTGTGCCTGCAGAGGATAACAAGCGGATGAATTACTGGAAACGTTGGTGGCTGATCCCATTCGGAGTTGGGGTGCTGATCATGGTGTTGGGAGCGTATGCCATGTACGGAGGATATCGTGCGGCGGGTTTAAGCTGGGGTTTCTGGCTTTCCTGGCTGCCCTTCGGCCTGGGCGTGTTGATCATGGCGCTGTCAGCCATCAACAGCTCCTCACGCTGGGTGCATATCCGCGTTGACCGTAAACCCGGCGAGAAACCTCAACAGATCGCGATCAGCTTCCCACTTGCCCCGGCAATGGGCATATTTAACATCGTTAATCATTTTGGGGTGGCTAAGGATGCGGGGAAGACGGTTAACGAGGCTTTTAATATGCTCAACTCAGCCGTGAGTTCAGATCAGCCGATCCACATACAGGTGAATGACGAAGACGGCGAGCATGTGGAGGTGTTCATCGGATGATGGGCACGTTCAAATATTCGTAATATTAAACTCAAGATAACTATGCCAGTGAATTGCCAGTCTATCAGGCTGGCAATTCTGTATAATCCAGTCATGACCGATAAAAGACCGCTGCGCGACTGGCTGGCAGTAATTTTCTTGTTGGCTGCGTCCATTGTTCTACTTGGTACTTTTTTCCCTGGCGGAAAATATCGCCAGGAGACGCGACTGCCGACGGTATTGTTGGTTGATGATCGAATCGAGGTCTCAAAGACTACCCCGATCAACAAAGCTACCAGCAAGGTTACAGTCATCTCAGAGCCAAGAAAGATCGTACTCGAGTTCCCGAACCGGATGCGTGAAGGAGAGAATGGAACATTACGTCTATCGGTCGAGACTGAGCAGGAGCCGAGAGACGCGGACGTCAATGCGGCCGGCAGGGTAACGGATCTCGCGGAAAAATACCACGTGCTTCTGATTTGCCGGTTGGATATGCCGGGTTGGGTAATCAGCCCCATCGGAGACGTCTCTCAGCCGTTGAAACCTGGTCAGGAAATTGCCCTTGAGTGGATGATCGAAGGCACTCAAGCTGGAGACTCGCAAGGAGTTTTGTGGGTGTATTACCAGCTTGTGTCGAAAACAGACGCAGATATACAACAGATCACGCTGTTGGCGCTGCCAGTGGATATCCACACGGATACCATTCTTGGCCTGTCTCAACCGGTTGCGGCATGGGCGGGGTGGCTGTGTCTGGCGGCTGGTCTACTGCTTGGTTTTCCAATGATCAAGAAACTAATCCGACGCAGCCGAAGGTAGAAGAAGGGCCTAATAATATTAATACCTGCCAGGGCTCGTGGCTATGTGTAATTTTTCTCAATGAATTCTATCTTTTGAGTTTTGTAGTAAAATGCTAGATGATTGTGAAGGGTCTTATCACAATAAAATTTCCATCTCATTTCGACATAAGGAGCAGCGATGCAGGACGATTGGTTGTATATTGGACTGTTCATGCTGATTTCTGCTTTTCTACCGGCTGCAGCCATAACAATTGCCTCAATTCTCGCCCCCAAGAAACCCAACCCGATAAAAAATTCTACTTATGAATGCGGTATTGAAACAGTCGGGCAATCGTGGATCCAATTCAAAGCACAATATTACATCTTTGCTCTCATCTTCCTGGTGTTTGATATTGAGACGGTTTTTCTTTATCCGTGGGCTGTAGCCTACAACCAATTGCCCCTTTTCGCGGTAGTGGAAGCCATCCTGTTTGTAATGATCCTGTTGGGTGGGTTGTTTTACGCCTGGAAAAAAGGCGCCCTGGAATGGGTGTGAGGAAAGGTATAGCATGAATTTTCTCATTGATCCCATCCCTTTTATTTCTCAATGGTTGCGCGGTTTGCTTGAATCCTGGGGACTACCGCCGCTGGGGGTCACCCTGGTCAGTTACGTTATTGGCGGTTTTATCCTGGCTGCCGGAGCCATGTTCTTTGTGATTTTTTTGATCTGGGTGGAACGGAAAATTATCGGACGCATTCAAGACCGGGTCGGGCCCAACCGGGTTGGCCCGTGGGGACTGATCCAACCGATTGCGGATATGCTCAAAATCTTTACCAAAGAGCATATCTTGCCCGTCGGAATTGACCGCATTCCATATGAACTGGGACCGATTTTATCGGTGGCGGCAGTGATCATGATCTGGGTGGTGATGCCATTCACCAGCACCTTTGCTCCGGTTGACTTAAGCGTGGGTTTATTGTTTGTCTTTGCGGTTGGGGCGTTGGGTGAGTTGGCTGTAATCCTGGCCGGCTGGGGATCGAATAACAAATATGCGCTGTTAGGTGCTTTCCGCGTGGTTGCCCAACTGATCTCCTATTCCATCCCCATGGTCATCGCCATGCTGGTTCCGGTGATGCTGTCTGGCTCCCTTAGCATGGCCGAGATTGTCCGAGCCCAGAATATCTGGTACATCGTCCTGGCGCCCATTCCAGCTCTGATCTTCTTCATTTCGTCTGTGGCAGAAGTGGGCAGGTCACCGTTTGACCTTTCTGAGGCGGAATCTGAGCTGGTTTCAGGATTCAATATCGAGTATCCGGGTTTGAAATTTGGCATGTTCTTTGTGGCAGATTTTCTGCATGCTTTCACCATCTCAATGCTTTTTGCAGTGCTTTTCCTGGGGGGCTGGCAAGGACCTTTTGCCGAGCGCATCCCCATCCTGGGATTTGTATATTTCTTTCTCAAATCCTGGATCGCATATTTCATCGTTCTCTTGATGCGCGGCACCTTGCCTCGGGTTCGGATTGACCAAATGAATGATCTCAATTGGAAATTCTTAACCCCGGCAGCATTGATTTGTGTGATGCTGATCGCTCTGGTGATTAAGCTGTTGCCCGCCGACGCAACCATCCTACGGGTGGTTGGACTCCTTGCTGTCAATGGAATCGTTCTGGTTGGAATGTTGTGGGTGGGCCGCATATTTGAGAAGAACCGAAAAATCCGTGTGGTGACTTCGCGCAAATATCAGCAAACCAATATTTCGACCAAAAATGTGTCAGGATGAGAATCTCGCCTGCTTGATGATACCACGTGGAGTTTGCCCATGACCCCTGAAAAGATCCTTTTTCTTCTCATCTCAGCGGTGACCGTCTTCTCAGCCGGGATGGTGGTCAGCACCCGGCGGATGATGCACAGCGCCTTGTGGCTGGTGATGGCATTGATCGGAGTGGCGGTTGTCTTTGCCACTCTGGATGCCAGCTTTTTTGCGGTCACACAGGTTTTAATCTATGTGGGGGCGATTGCCATTCTGATCATTTTTGCCATGATGCTCACCCGCCACGCAATGGAAGATGTAGGCCCCCAGGTGACGAAAACGTGGTGGTCTCCGGCGTTGGGGATGTTAATCTTGTTTATCGCCCTGCTCGGTATGCTTCGTTCCTGGCAGGCAACCATGTTGCTGCGTCCGGAGCTGGCTTCTCGCGGTGAGAATTTGGTTGAGCTTGGAAAAGCATTGGTTTCTCCAGACGCATACATGATCCCGTTTGAGGTTGCGTCCATCCTGATCCTGGCAGGATTGATCGGGGCAATATTCCTGGGCAAAGAAGGGGAGGTTGGAAGGCAATGATTCCGCTGTCCTGGTATTTGATCCTCTCGGCTGCAATTTTCTGTATCGGATTATTTGGAGTTCTGGCTCGCAAGAACCTGATTGGCATTCTGATGGGTGTCGAGTTGATGTTAAACGCAGTGAATATCAATCTGATCGCTTTCTGGCGTTATCTCTACGCCCCCGAGCTAAATGGTCTGGTATTTGTGATCATTGTTTTAGCCGCTGCGGCCACTGAAGCTGCTGTGGGATTGGGGTTAATCATCTCAATCTACCGCCGGCGTAGGACGGTTCAGGCTGAAGAAGTGAATCTACTCAAAGGGTAGCGATATGCTTTTTACACTGGTCACCTGGCTCATTCCCCTTCCCCCCTTATTGGCGTTTGGATTAATCGCCATATTCACCTATAAGCGGCGGGCGCTCAGTCACTGGCTGGCCCTGGCTGGCAGCGGGTTGGCCTGGCTGGGGAGTATGGCGCTGTTCATCTGGGCGGTGATGCAAAAAGACCTGGCACACCATCCGCTCGTCTCTTCTATCAACTGGCTTCCCACAGGAAAGAATTTTTTGCAGATTGGCGTCCAGGTGGATGCCTTGACGGCGGTCTCGCTCTTCTTCGTCGCCTGGACGATCTTGATGATCTTCATCTACAGTGTGGGCTACCATAATTTTGGCCAGCCGGAGGGAGACCACAATAAACCAGGTCTGCCGCCGCACGGCGAAATGGTTCGTTTGAAGCGTGGAGAACGCAAGATGGTGATGACGGTGGAGCCGATGTATGCGCGCTTTTTTGCCTTCATCAGCCTCTTTGCGTTTGGGATGTACACCCTGGTGGTGAGCAATAATTTGCTGACCCTTTACATAGGGTGGGAGATCATGGGGCTGTGTTCCTACCTGTTAATTGGATTCTGGTATGCCAAACCATCGGCGCGCGATGCAGCAGTCAAAGCGTTTATCACCACGCGCTTTGGCGATATGTTTATGTTGATTGGACTGGTGGCGCTGTACCAGCTCACTGGTTCGCTTTCGTATGAGAAGATCTTCAGTGCAGAAACACTGCAAACACTGGTCAGCACCGCCTCGCCGGTATTGGGCCTGTCTTGGGCTGGCTTGATCGGCATCCTGCTTTTCATGGGCACGGTGGGTAAGTCGGCTCAGTTCCCCCTGCATGTGTGGCTGCCGGACGCCATGGAAGGTCCCACACCGGTTTCAGCGATGATCCATGCCGCTACAATGGTGTCAGCAGGCGTTTACCTGGTGGTGCGCTTCTTCCCGTTGATCTCGGCGGGATGGGCGCCGGGAGAACCGATCAACCCAGCCATGACCGTCATGGCTGTGATCGGCAGTTTCACTGCCTTATTTGCGGCTACCATTGCGCTGGCCCAGAATGACATCAAACGCGTGCTGGCATATTCCACCATTTCGCAACTCGGCTATATGGTGGCTGCGTTGGGCATCGGGGCCTATGCTGCGGCTGCTTTCCACCTGGTTACGCATGCATTTTTCAAGGCGTTGTTATTCCTGGGATCCGGGTCAGTGATCCACGGGATGGAACACGGTGTGCTTCACAGTCAGAAACATGTGGACGCACAAGATATGTTCAATATGGGCGGTCTGCGGCGCAAAATGCCAGTGTCTTTTTGGACGTTTTTGATTGGCGGGTTTGCCCTGTCGGGTTTCCCACTGATCACCGCCGGATTTTGGTCCAAAGATGAGATCCTGAGCGGGGCGTTCAGCAGTGGCTATCTCCTGGTTTTCATCGTCCTGGCGTTGTCGGCTTTTTTGACGGCCTTTTACACCATGCGGCAGATCACCCTGACCTTTCTGGGTCAGCCGCGGAGCGCAGCAGCCGAACATGCGCACGAATCCCGCCGTTGGATGACTGTCCCGTTGATTGTACTGGCGGTGTTCGCAATCGGGGCGGGCTGGGCCGGCATCCCAGCCGAGTTCCCGCTCCTGGGCGGTTTAATCCCGGATTGGTTCAAGGAATTTCTCCTCGGAGCAGCGCACGGCGGAGAAGAGCATGCCGTCACGCACAGCCTGGTACCGCTTTTCACATCTTTGACGGTCGCTTTGCTGGGTTTATTGTTGGGATGGCTGGTTTATCGCCAGGTCAAGGCTGGAGCGCCCGACCCGCTGGAAAAGCCATTGGGCTTCTTTTACAAATGGCTCAAGAATAAATATTATGTGGACGAGTTCTATCAGCTTGTTTTCATCCGCCCGGCATATTGGCTGGCTGAAACATTTACATTCAAATGGATTGATGAAAAATTGATCGACGGGATGCTGAATGGGCTAGCCCGTATTGGCTGGTGGCTGGGAGAGTTATTGCGGCATAAGTTTGACGCGCCGGTGATCAATCAGTTCCTCGGTGATGGAGTCGCGAAGACCACGCGCCAGGCTGGTTATAACCTGAAACCGGTGCAAAGCGGCCGCATTCAGCAGTACATGGTCACTGCCGCGGTTTTGATGGTCATCGCAATGGCGATTATCTATTTCCTTGCTTAGGCGAACAGGAGCCGCTCAATGAATTTTGCGGACGCAAATTTATTATCCACCATCCTCTTTTTGCCCACAATTGTGGCGCTGATCCTAGTGTTTGTTCCGGGGAAGTGGGCTTCCATCATTCGCTGGACAGCCCTGATAGCCAGTCTGGTCACCTTTGCTTTAACCCTGCGATTATGGTTTAAATTTGATGTCAACGTTGTCGAATTTCAAATGGTCGAACGGGTCAACTGGTATCCATCATTGCACTCGTCTTATTATCTTGGTGTGGACGGCATATCCTTGCCTATGGTTCTGTTGACCGCCCTGCTCACCCCGCTGGCAATCCTGGTTTCTTTCAGCATTCAGGAGCGGGTGAAAGCCTACATGATCCTGTTCCTGTTATTGGAAACGGGCATGCTCGGGGTGTTCTTGTCGTTAGACCTGCTGCTGTTCTTTGTTTTCTGGGAAATCGGTCTGGTGCCCATGTACTTCCTGATCGCCCAATGGGGCGGATCAAATCGGAATTACGCATCATTAAAATTTATCCTCTTCACGATTGCTGGCTCGTTGGGATTGCTATTGGCGATCCAGGCCATTGGACTTTCCAGCGGGACTTTTGACATTCCCAGGCTGATTGTGGAGTGGCCAGCGGCGAGCGTTAGCTTTTTCGGCCTGTCCACCGCCACGCTTAAGGCCATCGCGTTTTGGGCATTTGTGCTGGCGTTTTCGGTCAAGGTACCGCTTTGGCCAGTGCACACCTGGCTGCCGGACGCCCACACGGAGGCTCCCACCGCCGGTTCGATGATTCTGGCGGGGGTACTGCTTAAGCTGGGTGCGTATGGATTTCTGCGCCTGGTTTTGCCGTTATTTCCAGCGGAAGCCGGGCAGTTCGCAATCTGGCTGGCTATTTTTGCCGTCCTTTCGATCATCCTCGGCGCGTTGGCAGCCTGGGGACAGAAGGACTTCAAGCGGCTGGTGGCATATTCGAGCATCAATCACATGGGTTTTGTCG
This sequence comes from uncultured Anaerolineaceae bacterium, assembly GCA_964496705.1. Taxonomy (GTDB): domain Bacteria; phylum Chloroflexota; class Anaerolineae; order Anaerolineales; family Anaerolineaceae; genus CAZCBJ01. The sequence continues at coordinate 11,785 of CAZCBJ010000022.1, forward strand.
TCCTGGCCATCGCAGTGGCTGCCTGGGCCGGGCATACTCAAAATGAAAATGCGGTCATCGCAGTTAACGGTGCAGTTTTGCAGATGTTCAATCACGGCCTGTCAGCGGCCGGGATGTTCTTCCTGGTTGGCGTGATTTATGAGCGCACGCATACCCGCGACCTGTCCAAATTTGGCGGGTTGTATGCCAAATTACCGATATATGGCAGCGTTCTGATCTTCACCGCGATGGGTTCACTCGGACTGCCGGGATTGGGTGGATTTGTTTCCGAATTCTTGGTGGTGAGAGGCGCCTGGCCTGTATTCAGCTTGTTGACCGCGCTGGCCATGATCGGCCTGTTTTTCACCGGCGCCTATGTGCTTAAAGCTCTGAAGCAGGTGCTGCACGGTCCGCTCAATAAAGAATGGCAAGGCAAACTGCCCGAGATCAACCGCCGCGAACTGGTGGTGATCATCCCACTCATGGCACTGATGCTGGCTGTCGGCATCTGGCCGTCCTGGATCCTGGATATCATCAATCGTGCAGTATTGCACTGGTTTTAAGAGGTGAGGGATGCAATTTCCAATCTTGAGCGTCGTCATCTTTCTTCCCCTGGTAGCAGGCATACTTATTTTATTCCTGCCGGCTGAGCGGCGAAATTGGATCAAAGGAATCGCGCTGGGCACTGCCATCTTGGTGCTGTTTCTGTCCATCGTAATCTATCGCGCTTACATCATTCCCCAAGGGGGGTACCAGCTGGTGGAGCAGGTCGCCTGGCTCCCTGCACTGGGAATTTCTTACCACGTTGGGGTGGATGGGATGAGCGTTCCGCTGGTTTTGCTGGCGGGTATTGTGGTTTTTTGCGGTGTGCTCATCTCATGGAATGTGGAAGAACGACCGCGGGAATTCTTCTCTTTTCTGATGTTCCTGGCAGCCAGCGTGCTGGGTGTCTTTGCTTCGTTGGATTTATTCCTGTTGTTCTTCTTCTTTGAGTTGGCGGTCTTTCCGAAATATTTGATGATTGTGCTGTGGGGATACCCGAAGACGCGCGAATACGGCGGGATGAAACTGACCCTGTACTTGTTTATCGGATCCATGGTGGCTTTGTTGGGTGCGCTGGCGATTTATTTTGGATCCGGCCTGCGCACCTTCGATTTGTTGGCGCTCGAACAGGCGGGGTTCTCCACCGTATTCCAGCGTGTCTGGTTCCCGGTGGTGTTTTTTGGTTTTGCCGTATTGGGCGGTATCTTTCCTTTTCATTCTTGGGCGCCCGACGGTCATGTGGCTGCTCCTACTGCCATCTCCATGCTTCTGGCGGGTGTGGAAATGAAGGTGGGCGCATTCGCCGCGCTGCGCGTGGCGATCATGCTGCTGCCAGAGGGTGCGCAGACTTGGGCGCCGCTGATCCTGGCACTTGGCACCATCAACGTGGTCTATGGTGCCTTTATTGCCATGATCCAATCCGATTTCAAATATGTCATCGGTTTCTCATCGGTTTCGCACATGGGTTTGGTTTTGATTGGCTTCGCTACATTATCCAGAGAGGGTTTGTTGGGTGCTGGGATGCAAATGTTCTCGCATGGGGTGATGACGGCTCTCTTCTTTGCTGTGGTCGGAATGGTGTACGACCGGACGCACAATCGCGATATTGGAAAACTTGGGGGGCTGTTCCAGCGGATGCCTTGGGCGGGGGTCGGCTTTATCGTTGGTGGTTTGGTGTCGATGGGCATGCCGGGATTTTCAGGGTTTGTGGCGGAATTTCCGGTATTCATGGGTGCCTGGAAAGCTCAGCCCTGGGTGGCGGTGATTGCCATCCTGGGCATTCTGGTCACTGCAGGCTATATCCTGGTGGTCGTCAGGCGGGTATTTTTTGGCGAAATCCCCTTCGAATACCGCGAGCTACCGGACGTGAGCGTATTGGATAAAATAGCCATTGGTCTTTTGGTGGTGATAATGATCGGCATCGGTTGGTTCCCGTCGCTGTTGTCTACGATGGTACAGTCGGGGGTTGACCACATCCTGGTCCTGCTGGGAGGGGCATAGCCATGAATGGAGACACGCTGAAGATGCTGCTGGCGATTTTGCCCGAAATCGGACTGCTGGTGTTGGCGTTTGTAGTGTTGGCATTCGATATCATCTGGCGTAAGCGGGCGACTAACCGGTTGGGTTGGTTGACAGCCGCTGGCCTGGCGATCATCATTGTTTTGTCCATCCTGTTCGCTCAACCTGGCGCTGATCCGCAATTAATTTGGGGTGGGATGCTGCGCCTGGACCAGTCTGGTTTTGTGTTTCGCCTGATTTTCCTGGCTGGAGCCGGTATCACTGCACTGTTTTCGGCCAACCACTTTGCGGTGAACAAGCATGGCGAATTTTATGCCCTGTTGCTGGTCAGCAGTTTGGGAATGAGCCTGATGGCTTCATCCGCCGACTTGATCATGCTGTATCTGGCAATCGAAGCCACATCAATTCCGTTGTACGTCCTGGCTGGATTTTTGACCGGGGATCAAAAATCGGTCGAATCGGGGATCAAGTACCTGTTATTCGGTGCGATGACTTCGGCAGTTTTACTCTACGGATTCAGCTTGCTTTATGGGTTCAGCGGCACAACACAGATTTATTCCTTGGCCGAGAAAATGGAACTGGGGAACATACCGGTTTTTGGATTGGCGGTTTCTGTGGTTCTGGTTTTGGTTGGATTTGGCTTCAAGGTTTCGGCTGCGCCTTTCCACTTTTGGGCGCCAGATGTTTATGAAGGAGCGCCCAGCCCGGTGGCTGGATACCTGTCCACTGCTTCGAAGGCAGCAGGGTTTGCGGTGTTGTTGCGGGTGATGACCGCGGTCTTCCCGGCGGCAACAACGGTGTGGGTGGTGATGGTTGCTGTTCTGGCGGTGATCAGCATGTTTTTAGGTAATCTGCTGGCCCTGGCGCAGACGAACATCAAGCGTCTGCTGGCTTATTCCTCGATCGCCCAGGCGGGATATATTTTGATCGGGGTGGCCGCCAATTCACATCTCGGCACCAGCGGCGCGGTGTATTACCTGATGGCCTATCTGGTGACCAACCTGGCTGCTTTTGGCATTGTGACCATTGTCGGCCGCTCGCTGGGATCAGATGAAATTGATGCCTATTCCGGTTTGAGCCGGCGTTCTCCAGGGTTGGCGCTGGCACTGCTGGTGTCCTTGTTATCGTTGGGCGGTATCCCGCCTTTTGCGGGCTTTTTTGGGAAGCTGCTGGTCTTTGGTTCAGCCGTGGAATCTGGCCTGGTCTGGTTGGCGGTGATGGGTTTCATCAACTCCATGATAGCTCTTTACTACTACTTGAACCTGCTGCGGGTGGTATATTTCAACCGGGCCGATCTGGACTCTCAGCCCCTCGAGTTGACAGTGCCCTGGCGGCTGGCTTTATTCGTGTGTATTGCCGGGGTCATTGTCCTCGGCACCTGGTTCGCGCCCTGGTTTGACGCTGCCAGCCAGGCTGCCCGGGCATTATTTTGACCACCCGGGATAGCAAGGTAGGAATTCGTTGCGACGTTATGTTATAATTTCGCCGCTATGGGATTAAAACAGACTCCGCCCAAGGATCGACGGCAGTATCTATTAAACATGACTCTGGCTGGCTCGGCGGCACTTTCAGGCTGCCTGACGCTGGTGATTGTCCTGGCGGCTGTGCTGCTTGGTCTGTGGCTGGACAATTTCTTCGGCATGAAACCGGTGCTGACCATTATTTTGCTGGTTGTGAGTGTTCCGGTGTCCATTCTGGCGATGCTCTTCGTCACCCGGCTGGTCACCTCGAAAATAAAGACAGAGGCTTCGAGATCGGCAGCCAATCATCAGGAGGAAGATATTGGAAAAGACTGAATCCAAAAGGCGATGGGGAACAAAACGTTGGATCGTGCTCGCATTGATCCTTTTGAGTATTCTCGCCAACATCCTGGTGAAACCCGTTCAACCGCACATTCAGGTGGCCCCCGAAAGCCTTTCGGAAACTTTCACTCTTCCGATCATTGGAAATTTCTACCTGAGCAATACGCTCACCATGATGCTCGTGGTGGACGTGATCATCTTGATGTTGGCTTTGTCAGTCAGGAACGCATACCGCAAAGGCGATATGATCCCCAGAGGGATATCGGGCGTAATCGAATGGCTTCTGGAGGCGCTGTATAACCTCACCGAAACTTCAGCGGGAAAACATGCCCGAAGAATATTTCCCTGGTTTGCGACGATCTTTATTCTGGTGCTGGTGGCTAACATGACCAAGCTGATCCCCGGGGTGGAAACGATTGGCTTTCTCCATCATGCCGAAAAGGGGCATGCCATCCAGAAAGTGCTGGCTGGTTTTTATAATGTCCTTCCCGGTACGGTCAAGGATGGTTACATCGTCACGCCGTGGCTGCGAGCGGTATCCACAGACCTAAATTTCACCGTGGCATTGGCCTTGGTTGCGGTGGTGATGACCCAAGTGATTGGCTTTCAAACCCAGGGTTTGGGTTATCTCACAAAATTCCTGAATGTGCGAACGATGTTCACCCGCCCATTCTTTGGGTTCATCGATTTCCTGGTGGGCTTCCTGGAGCTGATCAGCGAGTTGGCCAAAGTATTATCGTTCTCTTTCCGGTTGTTCGGCAATATGTTTGCAGGCATGGTCCTGGTGGCATTGGTCGGAAGTATGATTCCGATCTTTGTCCCTTCAATGATTTTGGCATTTGAATTCTTCATTGGGTTAATTCAGGCTTTTGTGTTTGGGATGTTGACGATGGTTTTCATGGCCCAGGCGACCCGCGGGCATGGTGAAGAAGATCACGCCGAGTAAAATAATAACAGGAGGATTTTATAAATGAGTGGTGATATTGTGCAGGCTGCAAAATTTATCGGTGCAGGTTTGTCCATGATCGGCGCGTTGGGTGCCGGAATCGGGATCGGATTGAGCGTTCAAGGCGCTCTGGAGGGGATGGCGCGCAATCCGGATACTTATGGCAATCTGCTGACCAACATGATCCTGGGTATTGCATTCTCCGAAGCGATCGCCATTTACTGTCTGGTGATTGCCTTCTTAATGCTTTTTGTGCTGTAAAAAATAGAGAGGAGACGCGCCTTGGAAAAATTGGGCATTAATCTCGGGTTTTTGTTGGTTCAAATAATTAACTTCGCCATTCTGTTCGTTGTGCTGTACGCCTGGGTGTATAAGCCCATCACAGCCATGCTGGAGAAACGGCGTTTGATGGTTGCAAAGGGTCTGGAAGATGCGCGGGTAGCCGAAGAAGCCCGCGCCCGAGCCGAGGAAGAAGCCAACACAATATTACAGGAGGCGCAAGCCAAGGCAGCGCAGATCATGCGCGAGGCCAGCGAGCGCGCTGAAAAGGCGGTCGAGGATATCCGCCTCAAAGCGGAGCGGGACAGTCAGGCTTTGATCGAGAATGCCCGCACAGAAATCGAACATGAGCGGGTGCGTATTTTGGGAGACTTGCGCGGTCAGGTTGCCTCGCTGGCAATCGCGGCGGCGCAAAAGCTGCTCGGTGAGACGTTGGACGAGACCCGGCAGCGCAGGCTGGTGGATGAGTTCTTCTCGGGTATCCAATCCGGCAGGGTGGTGGTGTTGGATGGAGCCAACCTTGAAGGTGAAACGGCTGAAGTAACCAGCGCGTTGACCTTGACTGACAAAGAACAGGATCACATTAGCAATCGCGTACATGAAAAATTCGGTCCGCGTATGAAGGTTGTTTTCAAGGTTGATCCCTCTCTTCTAGGCGGTTTGGTCGTCCGCGCCGGCGGGCAGATGGTGGATGGATCGATGGCTTTTCAACTCCAGAATCTGCACGAAAGCTTGAAATAATTATCTTCTGACCATAATCCGGGCCATAAAGGGTTGTGCAGTACAAGCCTTTATGGCCTTTGTGGTATATTTTTAAGGTGAAGAATAATGATGGTTGCGAGGAAATTTGATCGGATTTGTGAGGCAAACTCTCGCTGAGCTCTTCGAGCAGATACCGGTGGCGGTTCTACACCCCCATCATATTCCGCCCGTTCCAGTGACCGGCATCGCCTTGGATTCGCGCAAAGTGGAGCCGGGGAACATCTTCGTGGCGTTGGTTGGCGGAACGCAGGATGGTCATCGCTTTATTCCGGCTGCGATTGATCAGGGAGCGGGGGCAGTGATGGGCAGCCACCCCTACATTGAATGTTCTGTTCCTTATATCCAGGTTGCAAACCCTCGTCTGGCTTTGGCGCATCTGTCGGCTGCTTTCTACAGTTTTCCGGCCCGGCACATGAAGGTGATTGGGGTGACCGGAACGGATGGAAAAACAACCACAAGCAACATCATTTTCCAGATCTTGCTGCAGGCTGGATTGCCCAGCGGAATCATTTCTACTGTGAATGCTGTCATCGGGAAAGATGTGCTGGATACCGGATTTCACGTGACCACGCCTGAGGCGCCTGACGTTCAACATTATCTATCGCGCATGCTGGCGGCGGGATTGACGCATGTGGTTCTGGAAGCCACTTCGCATGGCCTGGATCAGCATCGGGTTACTGGCTGTGAGTTTGATATTGCTGTGGTGACCAATATCACCCATGAACACCTGGATTATCACGGCAGCTATCAAGCCTACCGGGCTGCCAAGGCCAGGCTCTTCACCCATTTATCTGAAACGGTGGTCAAGTCCGGGGGAAATCCACGCCTGGCAGTTTTGAATAGGGATGACCTATCCTATGATTTTTTGTGCCAGTCTGTGAGAGAACGGAAAATAGATTACGGCTTGTCTCAAGAAGCGAACCTGCATGCCGAAAACATTGTGCATACACCCGATGCGCTGGAGTTCAGGGCTGTCAGCCCGGATTTTCGTGTGGCGGTTCGCACTGCACTGATGGGGGATTACAACATCTCCAATTGCCTGGCAGCCATGGCAGCAGTTGTTTACGGCCTGGGAATTGCACCTGAGACCGCTGCGCAAGGAATCGCCGCGATGCGCGGGGTGCCCGGGCGCATGGAGCGGATCAACATGGGACAGGATTTTACCGCAATCGTTGATTTTGCTCATACCCCGAACGCGCTGCGGGCAGCGCTGCAAGCCATCCGCCAGACAACTTCCGGACGTATTCTCGCGGTCTTTGGCTCAGCCGGGTTGCGCGATCGGGCGAAACGGCGCATGATGGCAGAGGTATCCATGCAGATGGCTGACCTGACCTTCCTGACCGCTGAAGATCCACGCACCGAATCTCTGGTAGATATCCTTGCGGAAATGGCTTTAGCAGCAGAGGACAGCGGTGGTGAGGAGGGAAAAACGTTCTGGCGTATTGCGGATCGGGGCGAAGCCATTCGTCGGGCCGTGCAGATGGCTCAAGCAGGTGATGTGGTGGTGGCTTGCGGCAAAGGTCATGAACAATCCATGTGTTTTGGGATGGTGGAATTTCCGTGGGACGATCGAACTGCGCTGCGGGCAGCCTTGGCGGAACACATGGGGGTTGCCGGACCGAAAATGCCCCATTTACCCACTCAAGACCTCGACTGAGAAGATGGACGATGGTCAAAAGTGACAATCTGGAGAGGTGCCATGAATTCCAAAAATCGTGTCCAAACAACTCTAGACCATCAACTTCCAGATCGTGTGCCGTTGGACCTGGGAGCCAGTGCTGTAACCGGCATGCATGTCAGCTCGGTATACCTGCTGCGCCAGGCGTTGCGGCTGGATGCACCCGGGACACCGGTCAAGGTGGTGGAACCATTTCAAATGCTGGGAGAGATTGCCCCTGATTTACAGGATGCGCTGGGTGTGGATGTGGTTGGCGTATCCAGCCCGCGCACCTTCTTTGGCTTTCGCAATGAAAACTGGAAACCCTGGGTGTTCAATGGCATCCCAGTGCTGGTCCCGGAGGCTTTCAATATCCTGCCAGAGGAGGATGGCAGCATTTTAATGTATCCTGAAGGCGACCGCTGTGTGCCGCCATGCGCCAAAATGCCATCAGGCGGATTTTACTTTGACGCATTGAATCGACAGGGGACGCTTGACGAAAATTGTCTGAATCCTTTAGATAACCTGGAGGAGTTCGGACCGATCTCTGAGTCTGATCTGGCGTATTTTAAGGAACAGGTGGATATATCTTATGCAAACAGCGGGCGCGCGATCCTAGCCAATTTTGGCGGAACATCCTTCGGGGATATTGCACTGGTTCCGGCTCCGTGGCTGAAGCATCCACGCGGTATCCGCGATGTTGAGGAGTGGTATATCAGCACTGTGACCCGCCAGGAGTATGTTCGCAAAATTTTCGAACGCCAATGCGAAATTGGAATGGCCAACCTGCAAAAAATATTTGCCAGGGTCGGCAATAAAGTGACGGTAGTTTTCATCACCGGGACTGATTTTGGGGCACAATTTGCACCGTTTATTTCGCCAGCAAGTTACCGGTCACTTTTCAAGCCTTACCATCTAGAAATCAATCGCTGGATTCATCAACACACGCAATGGAAAAGTTTCATACATTCCTGCGGCTCGGTGGCTGCTTTGATCCCTGATTTTATTGACGCCGGTTTTGACATTCTCAACCCGGTGCAAACTTCAGCAAAGGACATGCAGCCTGAGCAATTGAAGGCTCGCTTTGGACGCGAGCTGGTGTTCTGGGGAGGTGGAGTGGATACGCAGAAAACGCTCCCATTTGGAACCCCGGCTGAAATCCGGCAGCAGGTGCGGGATCGGATAATGGGGTTTGGACGGGATGGTGGCTTTGTCTTCAATACCATTCATAATGTGCAGGCATGCATTCCGGTGGAAAACTTACTCGCACTCTATGAAGCGGTAGCCGATTATCGTTCCATTCTGGCTGAATCATCATGATGACACAGGATGATGAGGTGAGTCCTTCTTCCTCCAGGCTGCGGTGGACGGGCGTGATACCAGGGTTGATTGTGGCCTGGCTGTTAATCTCGCAAGCCTGCGCCTCTCCAGCAGAATTACCTTTTCTCTTCGCCAGCGCGACGCCCACGCCGCTCCCACTGCCGACTGACATCCCGACGCCCAGCGCCACTCCCACCCCACTTCCGATTCTCCCGCCAGGTTTGGTTGAGATAGACCCGCCAGATGGGTCGGTTATTGCCCAGAAGGTTGCTTTTACTTTGTGGTTTGACCAGGGCATGGACCGCGCTTCGGTTGAGGCAGCTTTGCAGGGTGACCCTCAGCTCAGCGGGAGTTTCAACTGGCTGGATGATGCGACCGTGCAATTTATTGCAGACCAGCCGTTTCAGCCTGAACAACGAGTCGAAGTGACCTTATCGATAGATTCTCGCTCGGTAGAGGGATTGAATTTGCTGGAATCGGTGCAATGGACATATCAGACTAGTGATGACCTGAGAGTCCTTGAGCGATATCCCGCTCCGAATAGCGAGAACATTGATCCACCCACAGCGATTTGGGTAGCTTTCAACCAGCCGGTAATTTCACCGAAATCCGGTTCTGAAAATCGACCAGCGGGTTTTGTATTCCAACCTGCAGTCAGCGGCCGCGGACTGTGGATGAATGACTGCAGCTACATTTTTTATCCCGAGCAGCCATTGCCGGGTGGTCAAACCTTCAGTCTGCGAATCAACCCTCAGTTGGCTGCAGCGAATGGATCGCCATGGGCGGCAGATCAGATTGATCGCAACGATTGGACGTTCACCACAGTTCAGCCGCAATTGACAGGCATTCTACCACTACCAGATGCACCCGTAGATTTGGATGCAAAAATAATTCTTGAATTTAATCAACCAATGGAACCTGGCAGCGTTGAGCAGAATTTTATCCTGCAGGATGCCAACGGAACGGGAGTAGCAGGCCGGTTCGAATGGGATGAGAAGGGTAAACGGGGGACTTTCACACCGGAAGGATTATTCTCTCGCAGCCTTAGCTACACCGTAATAATATTAGGGGCAGCCAGGACTGTAGGCGGAACTTCAATTGGCGAAGATGCCACCTTTTCCTTTGTCACCCGGTCTGACTTCGATCTGCTTTCCGTGAGCGATTTCATTTCCGATCCAGACAATTTAGGTCGGGGAATGATCACGCTCGAATTCAATGCGCCTTTGATGGAGCAAGGTCTTGAGGCGCTGATTAAAGTCACGCCGCCAATCAGGCAGCAGTCCCTGGTCATCTCAGGATCAAAACTGACCATCAACGGGGCATTTGACGCCGCTACGCCATATCGGATCACGATTTCGAGTCAATTAAGCGACCGATGGGACGGCCGACTTGCCCGGCAGGTCATCCTTCCATTTCGAACGCCGTCGTTAAAGCCAATGCTGCATATTTCGGGGTTGATAAATGGTTCCCGAACACTTTTCCTATCCTTTTCCGATAGAACCCTGCCATCAAAAGTTGTCAATACGCAAACCATAACTATCTCGACCCGATCTTTATCGGTTGGCGATTATATCCAATTGGCTCGCATTGAAAGCAACGTCCGCGAGGCGTTTAAAAATCCTGCCGAATATAAGTGGGTCCAGACCATTAATCAGATCCCCAATCGTTTTACTGAATTCGACCTAACCTTGTATCCGTCCGGGATAACTTTTCAACCGGGCATTTATTTCTATGCCACCGATTCAACTTCTTTCCGGGATGGAAACTTTGGGCCGGAGTTCTTCCTCATCCTTAGTCGCATTCAGTTGGCTTTAAAATACAGTGCGAATCAAATTGTTGTCTGGGCGGTTAATCTGGAGACGAATACGCCGGTGTCCAATTTGCCGGTATCATTCTATGATAAGAATGGAACGCCGATTGGCCTGGCGGTTACGGATATCAGTGGGGTAGGTATCCTGGAGGATATTCATTTCGATGGTGTGAACCCATTATTTTATGCGGTTAGTGGAAAACCTGGCGAGGATGATTTCTCGTTGTCAGCCAGCCTTTGGGAAGAATCGACCGCTACTGGGGATTTCCATCTAAAATCGAACGATCAGGTGGGTCAGGCCAGACCTTTGGTGTACTTTGAACCGGATCGATCTGTTTACCAGCCAGGCGATGTGGTGAATTTTTGGTCAGTGGCAAAATTGGAGAACAATGCGCGCTATTCAAGGCTCGAAGCAGATCGAATACGGGTGCAGCTAATAGATGCAGAGGGTGATCCGCTTGGGAAACAGCGTGTATGGGATGAATTGAACGTGTCCATTTCTGCATACGGAACCGGTCAAGGAGAATTCCAACTGCCCAGAAATATTCCGTCCGGCAGCTACATATTATTTGCGCCGGATTTTGGTCAGGGGATATCTTTTCAGGTGCAACGCACCTCCTCCTTTGGATTTGATACATCTGTTTCTTTCAAACAGAGAGACGTTATTTTTGGGGATGACCTGCAGGCAGAGGTGATTTCCGATTCCCTATCTCCCGGCACAAAAATTCAATGGTCTTTGTTTGCTCTTGCCGCACAGTCTGAAATGCCGAACGGTTTTATCGGAGGAATGGTTGATTTCCATCAGGATAATTCAGAGGAGGCAGCCCGTCATCAAAAAATATTAATAGTTTCAGGCGCGGGCTATCTAGGAGCGGATGGCAGGCTGATCATCCAGTGTCAAAAAGGACAATATGAAAAGTTGCTCAGCCAGGCAGTCACCTGGGTGTTGACGATTGAAGTGAAGGCTGAGCCAATGGCAGGACTGCTGCTTGAAAGCACGGCGCAAATCCGAATGCACCCGGCTGATTACCGGATAGGTATTCGACCGGGAGCCTGGTCGGCATATGCCGGTGAGCCAATCGGCTTTGATATCCAAACCTTTAACTGGCAAAATCAACCTTCTGGAAACCATATCTTGTCTGCCGCTTTTTCGCGAATGGAATGGAAAGCCTCAAATCCTGCAGACGAGACTGAATTGAGTTTGTGGTCGATGATGTTGATCCAAACCGGGATTGTGGACCTGACCGTTGATGACCAGGGGCGGGCGAGATTGGAGTTCATCCCGCCGCAGCCCGGCATGTATGTGCTGGATGTGACAGGAGAAGGCGCCCAGACCCAGGTGTTGGTATGGGCCGGCGGTGTCGGGCCGGTTTCTTGGCCGTTTGACTCAAATCATCCGTTGCATCTGATTGCTGATCGGGCAACCTACCTCCCCGGTCAGACCGCATATATCTTCATCCCCAATCCATTTGGCACAGATACATTGGCCTGGGTGACTTATGAGCGCGGTGAAGTGTTGAGATCCGAAGTTTTAACGCTGAATGGCGCCAGTCATGAGCTGATGGTTCCGCTGAGTGATGCTGATGCACCCAATGTGTTTGTATCCCTGCTGTTGGTGGGCAAAGGGCGGGATGGCAAGGTTGGTTTCTGTTCAGGTTCGATCGAATTAAGTGTCGAACCCATTGCGCAAATGATCCATCTTGATATAAACACTCAACCTCTCGAGCTGGTGCCGGGCCGAGAGGTCAGCTTGACGATCCAGGCGAGTGATCAAAATGGAAAACCTGTCCAGGGTCAGTTCATGCTGCAATTGGTAGAAAAGAAAGGCGATCGAGCGTTTGCCACCCAATCCAATACTTTTCAAAAGGTGTTTACCACGCCCGGACCATTGGGCGTACGCACCAGTTTCCCACCAAACCGCCCGATACAGATGATTTCAACGGAAGATCAGGTGGCGGTGCCTGACACCGCGGCTGGCACGCAGCCTGATGACGAAGATTTGGTTATCACAGCCTACTGGAATCCACTGATCGAGACAGATGTGGAGGGAAAAGCGCTGGTAAAAATGACTTTACCGCATAAAGCGGCCACCTGGGTGGTGCGTATTCAAGGCCTGAGCCTTGACACTAGGGTTGGTTCGCTGACCCAGGAATGGAAAGTGGATCCACCTCTGATGCTCGAACCGCTTGTACCGCGTTTTTTGGTAACTGGCGACCGGGTGCGCTTGAGCGTTTGGGTTAGCAATCAAACTGGTCAGGAGATTGGGGTGGCTGTGGGCGCACAGTTCACAGGATTTGCGCTGGATGATCCCGACCGAGCCTTGCAAGAGATCATACTCCCACGGGATGAAAAACAACGAGTGGACTGGTGGGGTGAAGTGCAGCCCGTTGAACAGGTGCTGGTGAGTTTTAGCGCACAAAGTAGTGAATGGAGCGATACTGCCTGGCCGGATGGAGGCGCTGTGCCTGTTCTTTCGAGCGACGATGGTTTTCGTTGTGAGTTGGCTGGGGAGCTTGCATCGGCCAGTGAGTGGCGCAAAATGATTAATCTACCGCGTTCTCATCCGGTTGTGGCGGGTGAGCTCACGGTGGAAGCAGTTCCTTCAATGGCGGCGCTGGTGATGGAAGGTGTCGAATCTTTGGATCAATGGCACAACGATACCCCGGAAGAACTGGCCTCCACGGTCACAGCCATCAACAGCGCCTACCAGACCCTTAAGCAGTTAGGGATTGAGCCGCCCGGGATAAAGCGACGCCTGGATCAAGAAGTGGACGGTGTCATCCGCAAACTGGCAGCAGCCCAACGACCGGATGGCGGATGGAGTTGGGCTGCCAGTGATCTTACAAGTGACGTTTACCTGACTGCTTATGTTTTGCTAGGTTTATCTGGACTGATGGAGACGAATGAATCCATTGGCAATGAACAGACCGCATTGGCGCAGGAATTTCTGACCGTTTTCCTTGCGGGTGACAACTCCCAATCAACACCGGATGCTCTGGACCGGATGGCATACGCGTTGTTCGTATTACAGCAATCGGGGTATTATGCACAGGATGATCGTATCCAGGATACGGGAATGTTGTTTGACAATCGCTCGCGGTTGAGCCCCTGGTCCAAAGCAATTCTGGCGCTGGTCATCTGGAACCAGGATCGCGGAGATGGCCGCGCTTCTGAACTGCTCAAAGAATTGCAGTCGAGCGCAGTTCTAACTCACTCAGGAGCGTACTGGCAGAGACAATCTCAAGCGGACGCGAAATTCAACACACCTGTTATGAACACTGCCATGGTGGTTTACAGCCTGGCTCAATTGGACCCGGCCATGGAATTACTGCCCGAGGCTGTCCGTTACTTGATTTCCCAACGGCTGTATGGCAAAGGTTGGGGTTCGACTTATGCAACAGCTTGGAGCGTCCTGGCTTTGACTCAAGTCTTAAATGCCTCTGGCAGCCTACAGGCTGATTACGATTTCTCTGTTGTGATCAATGGTG
>CAZCBJ010000022.1:25898-28456 GCA_964496705.1 uncultured Anaerolineaceae bacterium
AGCCGCTGTCTGCCGGGAGAACATCCGGATCGAATTCGCTGGCGGCGATTGGCAGCACGGTTGCTGTGGAAAACCTGGCCGAGAATATTGGCAATGATCTGCGTGTCCAGCGGGGAGACGGACCCGGGATTCTTTTTTACCGGTTGTGCTCACAGTTTGTTCAACCAGTTGAGACAATACGCATGGTCAACCGCGGAATTTTGGTGAATCGAGCTTACGTTTCCACCAAAGATGATTGCATCAATAGAACATGCCCTCCGATATCTGAGATACCCCTCGAAGATGGCTCCATAGATTTGGTTGCACAAATCACCGTCATCTTGCAGCAACCCTCTGCGTTATTGATAGTTGAGGATTATTTCCCTGCGGGCATGTCTTACATACCTCGTGAAGCAACTATATCTCGTCAAGAAACGCATGATGAGACCGCTCTGTTGCAGGCTGCTTATCTGGACTGGAATGCCTGGCGCTTTGAGCCACCTGAAGTGTATGCAGACCATATACGCTGGAAAGGTGTCAACCTGCCGGCGGGTATGTATGTACTGACATATTATTTAAAGCCATTTCAGGCGGGTGAGTTTAATGTTCTGCCCGCTCGCGCGCATGACCTCTACACAGATCTGGAAGGAAGCAGCGCGGGTTTTAAATTTAATATCATTCCCTGATCAGGTGGAAACGATTTTCCGCCGGTTCCTCTTTCAGACTCCTTCGAAGAGATCGTTTGAGACCCGCTTCCGGGAGGGGGCAGGATGGGCTTGCATGAAAGTCTCTGAGGAACCCACCAGCCAGCGCAGCCAGTGCATAACGCCTTTGGTCATCTGCGTTCCACCCTGGCTGGCATGGCAGGCTGAGGCCTGGTCACGTAATTTTGTGACCGGACGATAATTGATCCTCACGTGGGTGGGAAAAGTGACCGCGGCGATGGATGCCAGATCAATATCGCCATTTCTGCCCCATTTGGATGGATCCTTGCCGGAAAGCCGGATCACGAATACACCCAGGCGGATGAAAGTGCGTGAGATGGTGTGATAATACAACCGCTCGGGCTTAAAACCGGCCAGTCCATCAGGATAGCGGTTGGGATCGCCTGCAGCGTGGAATGCTGCAAGGGTGGCTTGATGGATGGCAATATGGTCGGGATGCCTGTATCCCCCAATGGGATCAAAGGTCAATACAACCTGCGGTTTGAATTGCCGAATGAGATGCGTGATGTCCGCAGCCACTTTGTCCGCGGGTTGGTTGATCAGGGCATCCGGATGCGCGTTGTCCGGCGCGCCAGGCATGCCTGAGTCGCGATAGTTAAGAAAGTGCACTGTTTTCAAACCAAGCAGGTTGGCAGCACAGGACAGCTCGTTTTCGCGGCAATCAGCAATGTCGGCCGTTTCACAGGGGAAATTTGGGTCAATTTCGCCCGCCTCTCCGCGTGTGGCGCAGATCAAGTGAGTTTCCACGCCGCGGTGGGAGTATAAAGCCAGCGTTCCTCCCATTCCGAAGGTTTCATCATCGGGATGAGCCAGTACAGCCAACAATTTCCGCGTTTGAGTAGTGTTATGCATAACTTTTTTGACGGCTCTTTCGTTAAGTCAGGGGATCACCGTAAAGTCAATGTAAATCGGATCTCCAAAAGGCTGCCCTTCGGGGCTGTAAGCCTGCCAGACGCTGTGATAGGTGCCGGTGTCTTTGGGCGCTTCGAGAACCAGGCGGATGGTGGCACGCGTACCGCTGCGCGCTGGATACAGTGCCTGCTCTTCTGGCGATCCCAGATCAGGGCCGGCCATGTGGCGAAGACGATAACCGTCATCCCAGTTGCAGGTTCCTGAATTTTCGACTTCCCAGCGTTTGTCCAGTGTGGCCTGCGGAACGATTTCGGTGCCATCCGGGATGGTCAAATCCGTGATGAAGGTCAATGAATTGGTGCAATTTGCTGAAGGTCTGGCGGGGTCGGTCGGAGCGACGGTGGGTTTGCTGGTTGGGGTTGGAGAAGGAACCAGAGTGGCTGGCCGGTAGGGCGGCTCGTCTGTGCCAGCCGGTGTCTTTTGAACCGGAATGAGTGAACACCCCGATAGGGTCTGAGCCATAAAAAAGGCCATGAGAGGCAGGGATAACCTGATCAGAGAAAGGCGGCGGAGTCTTCTCATCTGAAAACCTTTATGAATGGTTATACCATAAATACAAAATAAAAAGAGCGAGGTGTTCCTCGCTCTCTTGGTCAACTTTTTTTATTCCTCTTCCAACTCGTCGTCATCCCCACCGCTGATGACCAAAGGAATGTCACCTCCCAAGGCGCGACCGCGGACGGCAGTTTCGATTTCGTTGGAGATATCCACATTCTGGCGCAGAAATTCCTTTGCGTTTTCCCTTCCCTGACCCAGGCGGATATCGCCATAGGAGAAAAAGGCACCCCGCTTGGTGATGATGTCCAACTGGGTCGCCAGGTCAATGATGTCCCCAACTTTCGAAATGCCCTCGTTGTACATGATGTCAAATTCTGCGGTGCGGAAAGGAGGCGCCACCTTATTCTTGACCACGCGCACCCTGACCCGGTTGCCGATGATATC
>CAZCBJ010000023.1:0-26963 GCA_964496705.1 uncultured Anaerolineaceae bacterium
GATAGCAGAATGGTCACTTCAATTGACTGCGGCAGGATGGATTGCAGGGTCAGATCAGATATCCCCAGTTCAACCTTGGGAGTCAGTTGGTACGTCCCGGGTTTGAGCCCGCTGATATCCACCGTCACATTTATATTGCTTGCGCTTAAAATTTCCAGTTTGGGTAATGGGCCCGCCAGAATGATATCCACTGTTTCTGGGGCAACCTCTGCCTCCTGCCCTTCGGCCAGACCGGTCAGATTCACTTTTAAGTTGGATAGGTTTATGCTGCCTTCAATTGCTGCAATGCCAACCTGCAGCTCAACCATCTGGGATCCAACCACCATCACTCCGCTAGGCAGACTCAAGTTGATGCTTACGTCCAGATCATCCCTCGCTCCACTGATATCAAAGGGGGCTGTCTCAACATAACCCGGCACCTGCTCTACCAGACTGGGGTTGGCGGAAAAGATGGTTACAGCCGGAGGGAAGACGGAAATGTTCGTCAGGCGATAGCCGTTGGCGACCTGCCCAGCCAGAACCGGGCGCACAACTACATTACGATAACCCCCGCGCTGATTAATTTCCATCGTTACCTGTAACCGATCGGGACTGATCGTGACGCCGGTGACCTGGTTATCATTGGCATCTGTTGCGACCAAATTGAGTGTGCGATTGATGTCTTCATGTGCCAAATTTATATCCAAAATGGCACGCACATCCTGCACTTTTCCGACCATGGTCTCAGCGCCGCTAACGTTGACAGATGTTGTGCTGAGCCGAGCTACTTCGGCTAAATAACCGATCGCCACTTCACCCCTTTGCACCAGCCGAACTGGAACATTTCGGTTGGCGAGCGCTTCCATCATGAAATTGATCGATGCTGGTGTATATGAAACAATCCTCACCGGTGTGATTCCCACCTGAAGCTGAATTGGCACCACATGAGAGCCAGGTGCCAGCCCGGATAGATCAACCACTGCCCGAACTGGTGTGTTCTCCCTAATCATGCGGTCCCAAATGGATTGTGGAGCACTCAAGGTGACGGTAACCTCAGCGGGGATATCGCTGGTGATTAAGACTCCCGGATTCTGACCGATGATCTCGATTTCGACGCGACGCGGGTATTCTTTTTCCTGTGTCGGATCGGCTGCGGTGACAGCCATGATCCAGACTGCCAGTGATAACGTAAAAGCCAACAATAACGTCGGAAGGGTCTTGAAAAAATCACGCAAGAGCTTGATCATTTCCTGTCCTTGCTGACTGGTTTTTCACGCCTGGCAAAAATACGCTGTAAAAGTCCCATGAGACTTGTGGAGAACTGGGATATGTGGAAGAAAGCGGTGAGAATATTCTCGAGTCTTTCACTGTCAAGTCTGCGGATCATACGTCCACCATGAGCGATGGATATTGCGCCGGTTTCTTCCGATACCACCACAGCCACCGCGTCACTCGACTCAGATATCCCCAGCGCTGCGCGATGACGCAACCCCATCTGGGGTCGTTCAGGGGTGCGCGCCACGATCCCGCTGGCTGACAAAGGCATGACGCAGCTGGCTGCGGCCACTTCTTCACCAATGATAATGACTGCCCCGTCGTGAAGCGGGGTATTGGGGTAGAAAACCTGCAGCAACAACTCGGCAGTCACCTTTGCATTGAGCACGACTCCGGTTTGGATGTATTCTTTCAGGTTGTCGTTGCGTTGGATGACGATCAGTGCACCGTGTTGTCTGGCGCTCAGGCGCGAAGCAGCTGCAACAACTGCCCGGATGGTGGATTGCATCCCCTCATCACTTGAAGAAGCCTGCCATGTCGTGGACGTTGAGCCAGCTCTTCCTAATTTTTCCAATGCCCGTCGGATTTCTGGGGCAAAAATTACCGGAATGGCCAGCAATAATGCGGGTAAAGAAGTTTGGATCAACCATGAGAAGGCTGGCAGGTTGATCAGACTGGTGAGCAGGCTCAACAGAATGACCAGCAGGATCACGCCTCGCAGCAGAACCATTGCCTGAGTATCGCGAACGGTGATCAGGATGGCAAAAAAGATCAACGTGACCAAGGCAAGGTCTAGAATACTCAACCAGTTGAGCCGTTGGAAAAGAAAGAGAATTTCGTTCAGGAAATCGGGCACAGGTTTAGATTGGGCGCAGGATTCGATCCTGGCGGAGTTGTTTGAAAAAGAGAGTACTATCAGCGGGCATTGATTCCTGCGCGGCTTCCTGCCAGGCAAGAATGCCCAGTGTGTTGGGTGTGCGCTGTTCGTACCCTAGACTGCTCCACAATGCCTCCAATTTGGCAAGTTCTGGCGGTACAAAAACCAGAGAAGCCTCACACTGCAGGTCTCTTGATGCGCGTTCCATTTCTGTAATCAACAGCGGAAGGGCCTGGTTGATTGGCACACCTGGATCCAGGAGCATATCGGTGGTGCGCGAGATCAAATTCTCCACTTGCCAACCTACCAATCCCATGATGGATGTACCCATGCTCAGAATCAGAAAAGCTCTTTCCCCAAATAGCGCCATGATATCGTCAGTTGTCAGCTTGCTCTTGGAGGTTATTCGATTATAGAATTGAGCGATCTGTGCAGAGTGTTTTGGTTTTGCTCGGGCGATGGTGACTTCACCATGCGGTTGGGTTTGACGTGGCGGTGCCTGGATGAAAGGCACTTCACCTGGCGATTGGATCTTTGCCCAGGCAGCATTAACTTGCTTCCACGTGTCCTCAAAGGGTCCGGTGTTCTTGATGATCACATGCGCCTGAGCCATTTTCTGTTCCTGTGAGGATTGCGAAGTGATCCGTTGGCGGGCTTCCATTTCACTCATGTGCCGGTTTTGGATCAAGCGCGCCATTTGAATCTCCGGAGGAGCATATGTGACCCATACAGCGTCGCAAGCAGAATGCAGGTTGGCTTCCAATAATTTAATCGCTTCAATGATAATCACTTGTTGGGTGGCGCGCCGGATCAGAATATCGACCGCCTGTGCAACCAGGGGATGAACAATCTTTTCCAGCGTGTGCAACGCCTCCGGGTCGTTGAACACAATCCGGGCCAGTTTGGCGCGTTCGATCTGATCCCCTGGGCCAAGGATGAATTTGCCAAACGCTGCCAAAACCGGTGCGTAACCGGGCGCTCCCTTGGCTATGGCACGGTGTCCCAATGCGTCTGCGTCAATGCCGTATGCGCCCAAATGCTCGAGCATCCGCCGTACGACGCTCTTCCCTGTGCCTATATTACCGGTCAGGCCGATGACATATTTTCCAGCCCATTTGCTCACGCGTGAACTCCGACAGCCAAATATCGGTCACAGACCGATAATCCATTTTAGCCTTGACAGGCTGGATTGTCAAATTCGCTGTTTGGTCAGCCGACCTTCTTGCCGCAATCCGGACAGAATTTAGCGTTTGGTTCCAGCTTGGCGCCACACTCGGTACAATGCGCAGCCTTTTTCAACGGCGTGCCGCATTCCGGGCAGAACTTGGCGTTGGTTGCCAGCGGAGCGTTGCAGTTGGGACAGGATGCGCGGATGGTCTCGCGCCAGTTGCCTTCGGCTAATTTCTTATCTTCTTCAGCCATTTTGGCATGCGCCCAGACTTCTTCCACTGATCGGCTGGCCTGAGCTGCGGACATTTCTACGCCCAAATCTGGCGCACAATCCTTACAAAGACCGCGCTTGTTGTTCCAGCATGATTTCTTGCACACCCAGGCAGAACAACGCGGGCATTGAATGAATTGCGGCTTGATTTCATTCCCTGCTGCGACAAATGCCTGATCATGCGCTTTTTGCCATGTAGCCGAGCGCACCTGTTCACCGACATTGGCGGCTGAATTAAATATTCCGCCCAGCAGATTGCTGGCCACATCCAAGGCTCCCGCTACTTTGCCGGTTGCCCAGGGCTGAAAGCGAGTGCGGTAACCATTTTCACAGCGGTTGCACCGAAATTCAAATTGGAACCCTGTCTCGTTGCTTAGGTCCTCATAATTGTTGGTGAATTCGATCTCTTCCATCGTATAACCTCCAAGGGAACTTTTGGATTATAGCACCATTCACATGCCGTGTTGCCGCGCTTCTTCACGGTAGCGACAATAACTGCACTTTTCGCCAGCTTCCGGTAGATGAGGCTGTTCCAACAAGCCCACCACCTCCCCAAGAAAAGTCAGGAATGCCTGTTCTTCATAGGGGATTTCCATCCAGCTTAGCCCACTCAGGATGGCAATTTTGCCTTCCTCAGCCGACTTCAAGGCTTGAGGCGCAACCACCAACAAACCTAACCTGCTGATGGGTTGAAGCGACAATTGGCGCGGCGCAGCATGTTCCAAAGCATAGGCGTAGGCATGCAATTGCCGGCTGTAAAAAGGGATCATGGATGGCTTTGGCTCAGAAGTTTTAAAATCCATGACACCATAAGACCCATCTGCAAACATCGCCACCGTGTCAAATTTTCCTTTCAGAAAGCAATGCACTTTCTTACCCGGTAAAACGATGGGCAAGGATTCGACCCAACGTTCGCCCAGTTGTATCGCTCCAGGCGGCAATTCGGCGGCGATTTCCTCGGTTTGCATGCCTTGAAAGTAATTTTTCATCAAGCGATCGATTGTTCCGAACACTCCCGGAAAAGGGGCGGCTGGACGTGTGATGCCATGCGTGTATTTCAAGTAGAAGCAGCGTTTGCATTCATCCCATAAGAAAGTCAGGTCAGAAGGAGATAATTTTGTGGTTGTCATTTTTTATATAACCTCATCTGGACGCACTTCTCGGCCTGTATTCGCTGACTGCAACGCTGCCAACGTGAATTGCAATACCTCTTTGCCGGCTTGCCCGTCGAGGCGTGCCTGACCGCCTGATTTCAATTTTTCAATCAAGTCTACGGTGGTGGCAATGAAGCTGTCGTGCCATTCCACACCCTCAACCGGGATCGGTGTGGTTTTGCCATCCTTAAAAAGCATCAATTCGGGCAAATCCACTGTTCTGGCTGTGTAACGGTTGATGAAAATGATGCCTTTGTCGCCGATCACCTCAATCCGGTCGTCGTCGGCATAATAGTCTGAGATGATGCGCATCTTGGGCGTATGTTCGATGTCGAGCAATCCGTACCTGCGTGAGGCTTTGTATGCAAAGATAATCGCGGCTGGGGCGTCGATATTTACCAGGTTTCCAGCCTCAGATACGGGGGTCTGATCAATCCAGGCGAAAACCTTTTCCACCGGTCCGCCCAGATAGTATCCAAGTGAGAAGAGATGGTAGCCGTGATCAAAGACCAATGGACCACCGCCGCACAATTTTTGGTTGAACCTCCACAGCCAGGCGGACAACGGCACTTTCCAGCCGGTATCACTGGTGCCGCTATTGACATGCATGCGGATGGCGCGGATATCGCCAATTTCACCGGCATCGATCATCTGTTTGGCGCGCACGGCTGGAGCATAATACACAAAAGTTTCGTAGACTCGCAGCATCACCCCGGCACCATTCGCCGCTGCAATCATCTCGTCCGCTTCCGTCGCGGTCAAGGCCATCGGTTTCTGAACCGAGATGTGCTTGCCGGCTTGAGCGGCCTGAACGGTCATCGGGCAATGCAGGTGATGCGGGGTGAGCAGCTCGACCAGATCTATCTCCTTGTCCTGCAACAAGCGTTGATAATCTGTGTACACCTTTTCGACGCCCCAATCTTTGGCTTTCTGGCGGGCGCGCGAGTGATTGCTGTCACAGACTGCGACAATTCTGGCGTCGTCGCGCCCCACATATCCCATTTGGTGCAGTCCGCTGATACGCCCGCAGCCCACAATGGCGACTCGAATGGTTTTCATGGTTTCTCTCCAGGAAGATTGTCTGGATTGGTTTGGCCGGTATTTTCATCAGCGCGGGCGTCCATCTCGTCCAGCCTGGCGCGCACCAGCGCATGACTGGCGCGCCGGATGGGGTAGCGGATCAGCAAAGGCAGGGCGAAGAAAATAAACAACGCAGGGACCAAGCCAAAAAACAAGCGGATGCCGAGCAGCGCTTGGGGTGTTTGTTCCACGTTGGGCACATATCCAAAACCGGTCAAGATCCACCCCACACCCGCCAGCGCAAGCGCTTCAGATAGCTTGGTTGCCAACCCCCAGACGCCGTAATACATCCCGCTGCGCTGCTGCCTGGTTTCCAGGCGGTCGTAATCGGCAACATCGGCCACCATTGCCCAGGGAAAAATCCACTGCGCCGAAAAGCCAAATCCTGCCAGCACTGCGATGAAATATATGAGCAAGGTGCTTTGGTGGGGAAGAAAAAAGGTTAACACCACCGCGACAGCTCCCAGCGCCATCCCCAACGCGTAAGCAGGACCTTTGTCCATTTTACGGCTGACCCATTGCCAGAAAGGTAATGATACGGTGACTGTGATCAGCATCAAGCCCATGACCAGGGACGTCTCGGCCTTCATCAAAAGCTGATACTCGATGTAATAAGCCATCAATATCTTGATGAATGCGAATGAGATATTGATGATCAGGTAGGTTCCGCACAGCCAGACAAAAGGTTTGTTGCGCAGTGCGACCCATAAAGATTTCAACGGGGACGGTTCGGGCAGGGCGGGCTTGATTTTCAACCGTTCTCTGAAACCCGAGGCGGATATCAGCAGCGCCACCCCGGCCAGAACGCCGTAAGCGATGCCGATGAAGGCATATCCGGTGCGTTGCAGCGCAAAAATTCCTACAATGGCGGGCGTCAGGGCAGCCCCCACCAGGTAGGCCGGCACTGCCATGACCATACGGTAGGTGGTCAGGCTGGAGCGCTCATCATAATCGTCGGTCAATTCCGAAGTCAACGCATAATACGGCACATTGGTGAGCGTCCAGATGGTGTCGAAAAAGATGAAGGTCAAGGCGATCCACACAAAAGCCCACAGCCGGTCGTTGGTCGGGACAAACCATAACAAGGCGATGGAAATGGCCAGCGGGATCGCGCCAAAGATCATAAACACCCGCCGTTTGCCAAAACGGGACTTGGTGCGGTCGGTGAACCAACCGAATATCGGATCGTTGACCGCGTCCCAAATTTTCCCGATCAGCAGCGCATTCCCCGCCAACGCAGGTGGGATGAGCGCACCGTCCGTGTAAAACTTCATCAGGAAAAATTGAATCGCCGAATTGACCACGGCATTGCCAAGGTCGCCGATCCCATAAAAGATTTTTGTTCGGGTGGGCAATTTCACTGCTGGATCAGCCATCATGATCTCCTTTTCTTACAGATTGGCAAGAAATTGGTGCAAACCAGGATCCGCCTTGCCAGTACACGGCAGGATTTTTTTCATA
The DNA here is from genome assembly GCA_964496705.1 of uncultured Anaerolineaceae bacterium. Taxonomy (GTDB): domain Bacteria; phylum Chloroflexota; class Anaerolineae; order Anaerolineales; family Anaerolineaceae; genus CAZCBJ01. Next base: position 7,268 of record CAZCBJ010000023.1, read on the forward strand.
GAAGGAAAGGTTAATGCCGGACGTAGAACCTCATCAGGGAGCAGCTTGAGTATCTCCACCATCGGTCGATGGGCAGCCTGGCTGATTTGGTCTAGAACCTCACGCGAACGGCGCTGCGGCTCAGCGCGGTGAGGTGGGTATCCGCTGCCTGTATCCGCTGTAAACAGCGCGTCAAACATCAGGCGCAGGTTCACCTCGCCAGCCCAGCCATACCCCTGATTGAGCGCCAATGACACGCAGTTGCCGGCATTGATCCGCGCGAACAGCCAGGCATCCAACGGAGTCAACAAGTGCCCGCAGAAAACACCTGGGTATTGCATCACCGAGTTCAGATAACCCAGCCCGGTTCCGCAACCGCCGATGACAAAGTCCACCGCCTTCAGATGCAGCAGCAACGCAGACATCAATCCAGTGTGGGTGTAGAGCAGGGCAGGCGTGTCATTGCTATTGGTGTTGCCCAGGTTTAAGACCTCATGACCGCGACCTTGCAATGCGCCTAATATGTCCGCGTTGCGTTCCGCGGCGCTGATCTCATTGATGACGGCGATTATCATCTTGCCTCCCTGATAAATGTTCAAAGCCCGATATCGTGGCGGAGCTTCTGGACGTCTTCGCTCCAGTTTCCCACATTCCAACGCCCGTACACACCCATCCCGCCCAACGGGTCGAGCCCGTAATACACCGGCACGTGGACCAAAGTCAGTCCGGCGTGTTTACCCGCCTGCTCAAGCGCTGCTTTCAAAGAAGCCGGTTTCCGGCCGCCATCCAGCGCCAACCATCCCGGAACCGCACGTGCCCAGGCGAGGTAATCCACCCGCAACCTGTTCCAGGTGGCAAAGTCCACGCCGTACTGGTCTTGTTGCAAGCCGCTGATCGCGCCCATGCGGCCGTTATCCAGCAGCAGGATGCAGCCGCGCGCGTGATGTTCGGCACCGTCAATGAGGTTCTGCGGGTTCATGGTGAACGAACCGTCGCCAGTCAGCGCTACGGCGGAAAAAGGTGTTTCGGCTGCTGCGCTGGCCAGCAGCGCGGTGGCTGCGTGTGAGGCTTCGATTTCGCTGCGCACGCCGAATACTTTGAACAGTCCAGCCTGCTGGTAAATGCGCAGCACTTCGCCCACCTCAGTCGAGCCGTGACCGAAGACGGTGAAATAAGAACGAACGCCAAGTTTTAATAAACCCAGAATCAACGCTTCAGAGAGGGTCAGATTGGCAGAACCAGAAATATTATTAGAAGTAATAATTGTATAACCCGATGAGCGGGCGCGCACTTCCCTCTGTTTGGTTATTTCAGTTTGAGAAGGACGGAGTTTGTGAGACATAGCATTTTGCTCAGGGGGTAATCATTTTTGGGTTTACTACGGTAATGCTTGGTATCACCCCTTATTATATCCCTCAGTAAAAAGTCGTTATCATTATCTCCAAAATTCCTTCCTAAAGATATTTACTCCCAACAGAAGATGATACACAAGGTCAGTTTACCGAATGGGAAGATATTCTTTGGATTGATGCGCATTAAGATGAAAAATCGATGTGTAATGAGGCATTCGAAGGCTCGAATCGAGGGGGATTAATTTTATGGCTTGTGATCATTTCGAGGTTACCATGAAAAATCGTGTGATCTTCTTGGTTGCTCTATTTACTTTTTTACTGCTGGCATGTTATGCACCGCTTACGATCAATAACAGTGACGAAATCACCGCCGTGAGCGTGTCACCACATAGCGGATCCGGAATATTCAATGCGGTCGTTGAAGGGCAGGTAACTTCTGGGAAAAGCATTTTGATTTGTAGCATATCCGATGAGCGGCTAAGTGTGTCAAAAGAGGTTTACAGAAAAGCTCTGTTATCTCCTTCGAAACAATTGACACATGCCATGAGCTTTGTCGAAGAATTCTCATTTACCTATACCCAAAGCGGCAATCATTACCTTGTTTGCAAACTCAATGAGTACAAATCCTGGAGCGATAGTTTTATCGTTATCCAACCTGAAGACTCGGACAAAACCTCCACCCCATCCCCCACGCTTGCGATAATAGCAACTCCCACACTGACATCGACGCCAACAAAACCCACACTATTGAAGCTGAAAGGGACTTTTACCCTACCCGAGTCTTATATCAAATGTGGTGATAACAGCCGATCGCCCTACCCAGCCAGTGCCGTAACCGGCTTGCTTGAGCTATTCCTTGACTGTTCGACCGGGACAGTCGAAGCAACTCTGGTAGCGAGCAGCGGTGATGTAGTTCAGGTCACGTGTGGAAATGCACCTTACACCATGCGGTATGAAATCGAGAAATCAACCATTTCTGGCACCTTCGATCCAAACCTCAGCGAGTTTACCCTGTCAGGCGAGGTGAAATACGGTTTTTGGAATAGCTGTTATTTGGAAGGCGATTCTATATGTACTGGGGGAGGTCAATCTCATCTGCCAATAGAAATTACGATGACAATTAACGTTAATCGAGATGATCAAACAGCCACTGGGAAGATCAAACGGATGTTATTTGATGACAATTGGGGAGATTGGCAAGCCAAGTGAGTCTGGCGCCTATTAAATCACCTTAACTATTCAAGTATCATTTTGAGATTTGATGATTGCGGCTGATGATTAATAACACAGTGGCGAGGGTGGGATTTGAACCCACATCCAAGGGCTTATGAGTCCCCTGCTCCACCATTGAGCTACCTCGCCAACAGAACGCCAAATATTTTATCCCGAGGGCCGGGAATTGTCAACCAATCGCATCTAGAATCGCTCGAAAGTCAGTCGGCCTTGATCCCGTCCCAAAGATAAGGGAAGATTGGTGCCAGGGATGCGATTGCCGGCGTGCACCCAGCAGAGCGGTTTGCGTTGTTGGCGGGCCAGGCAGACGATCTCGCCCGTACCACCGATACCTTGTGCTTGATTGCCGTCCCAAATGGCAAAGAGGATGTCACAATGTGAAAGGATAAATATGCCGGCGGCGGCGTAAGATTCATTTCTCTCCGCTGAAGGGGGCATGATTTTTACCTCAACAGCCTGTGCAATCATTCTCTCGAATTCTTCGATTGCAGCCGGCAAGTGGAAATCTTTCTGATATTCCGCTATCTCCATGGGAAGCACCGCAACAAGTTCAGCGGATTGATTCAGCATCGCGCGGCGCGCCACCAACCGGTCAGCCCCCTCGGCCAACTGGGAAAGGACGATCAGCCGTTCCCACGGGTAGACATCGCGAAGGATACGCAGCCCCCGATCCACTGCGGCGGTTACTTTGCCCAACTCGGCCAGAAAGCGGTGACCGGTTACGCCAACGGTGATTGCATCTTCAAACAGATTCATTCAAGCATCCAACCATCTGCGGATTCCTTTTCCAAGTTAAGCTGCTTCAGTCACTTCCACCTGCTTGAAAGGATCGTATTCCTCTTCCATTTGATGGCGGAATTGCATGGTATACAGGTGATAATATTTTCCTTTGTGGCGCAACAACTCGGCGTGGGTGCCCATCTCGGCAATCTGACCGTCTTCAATCACCAGGATGCGGTCGGCTTTGCGAATGGTGGACAGGCGGTGAGCGATAATGAAGCTGGTTCGCCCGCGCATCAACTTCTCCATACCCTTCTGAATGAGCGCTTCGGTGAGGGTGTCCACTGCGCTGGTGGCTTCGTCCATTACAAAAATTTCGGGTTTGGCGAGCACCGCGCGCGCGAGGCTGATCAATTGCTTCTGGCCGGTGGAAAGCATGTTGCCGCCTTCACCAACCTGCTCGCCGTATCCCTTCTCAAACTTCATGATGAACTCGTGTGCGCCGGCAAGCTTGCATGCCTGTTCAATTTCCTCATCGCTGGCGTCCAGCCGTCCGTAGCGCAGGTTCTCGCGAATGGTTCCGGAAAACAGATGCGGAGTTTGCAGCACGATGCCCACCCGTGAATGAATTGAGTGAAGAGACTGTTCGGTGTAATCGCGCCCGTTGACCGTGATCAATCCCTCGGTAGGCTCGTAGAAGCGGCAGATCAGGTTGACGATGGTAGTTTTCCCGCCGCCGGTCGGTCCGACCAGCGCGATGGTTTCGCCCTGTTTTACCTTTAGATCAAAATTTTTCAGCACCATCACGCCGTTGCCGTCCGAATATCCAAAGGAGACATTCCTGAACTCTATATCCCCACGAATTGTGCCGGGATCACCAGCCTGTGGGCGGTCTTTCACCTCTGGAACCGAGTCGATCAACGAGAAGATGCGCTCGGCTGAGGCAATGGCGTGTTGAATCTCAGCAAAAATACGCGCCAGATCTTGAATCGGCCACATCATGAAGGTCACGTAAGAGACAAAAGCCTGAATACCGCCAATGGTGATGAAGCCAACCTTGGCCTGACCGCCGCCGTACCAAACCACCGCACCCAGCGCCAAGGCTGCGATCAATTGCACCGAGGGGAGGAACAGCGCGCTCAACCAGGCAGCGCGGTAGCTGGCATTGTACATGTTATTGGTTAGAATTCCGAACTCCTGCAAGTTGCCGCTCTCGCGCCCCAGGGCTTTGACCACGCGAACGCCAGTGATATTCTCATTGAATGCGCCCACGATCTTCGAGTTGTTCTTGCGCACATTGCGGTATTGCACCATGATGCGTTTACGGAATTCGATGGCCACGATAAGGAGCAAAGGCACGGCTGCCAGCACGATCAGGGCGAGCTGCCAGTTGATGCGCAGCATGAAGTAGGTGGAGGTTACCACACTCATCACGCCCCAGATGCTGTCCAGGAAGCCCCAGGTGACCAGGTTGGCCACCCGCTCGGTGTCTGACGTGACGCGCGCCATGATCCAGCCCACCGGGGTGCGACTGTAATATGATAATGAGAGGGTTTGGAGGTGGTTGAACATTCTCCCACGCAGGTCCAAGCTGATACGCTCGCCCAACACACCCACCAAAAAAATGAAGCCGAACACCAGGATGGCCTGAATGACGATCAAGCCGCCGTATTCATAGAGCAGGGTCAACAATTTTGGCATATCATTGACCAAGATACCTTCATCCAACATGCGTTTGGTCAGGTAAGTGAAGTATGAATCTAACGCCGAAACGGACATGATGGTCACCAGGAAGCCAGCCACCCACTTCCAGTGGGCGCGCAGCAGTCCCAGGATGCGCATGAAGACTTTGCCGTCAAACTTTCCGGCGAATTCTTCCTCTTCTTGATAGTTATATGACACTGGCAATCTCCTTTTCCAGCTCTTCTTCAATGCGGGTTTGAATGTCGTAGATTTGCCGGTAAATTCCATCCACCTTAACCAACTCATCGTGTTTGCCGCGCTGCACGATCTTTCCGCGATCCATCACCAGAATGAGATCAGCGTTCATCACGCTCTGGATGCGGTGGGCGATGATGAAGGTGGTGCGGTGGCTCATCAGATGTTCCAGAGCGGCACGGATCTCGCCCTCCGTTTCGGTATCCACCGAAGAGGTTGAGTCATCCAGAATCAAGATGCGCGGATTCTTTAGCAGTGTTCGCGCAATGGCCACACGTTGTTTCTGACCGCCTGACAGGGTTACCCCGCGCTCGCCGACCAGGGTCTGGTAGCCTTGCGGGAAGGTCAGGATCACATCGTGAATGGCAGCCGCGCGCGCAGCCGATTCCACTTCTGCATCGGTCACCTCGCGCCCCACACCATAAGTGATGTTTTCTCGTAATGAGCGGGAGAAGAGGAATGGTTCCTGTTCAACGATGCCCACCTGCTGGCGCAGATAGCGGCGGGGGTATCGCTTGAGATCCACGCCGTCCAACTCAATGCGCCCGCGGGTGTAATCATAGAAACGAGGCAGCAGGTTGACCAGCGTGGTCTTGCCCGAGCCGGTGGAGCCGAGCAGGGCTACCACCTGACCTGGACGGACATGAAACGTGACATGCTCCAGCACCGAGCTGCCCGTTTCATATTCAAAAGCTACATCTTCGAAAGAAACCTCCCCACGGATGTCATCTTTGGGCAGGAAGTCGCCCTCGTCCAACGGTTCACGCGCCTGGCTCATGATGGCGTTGACACGCCCATAAGAAACCAGGCCGGTGGACATTTGCACGATCAGACGGCCCAGGTTGCGCATGGGCCAGATGATCCAAATCACCATCCCTGCGTAGGCCAGGAAGGTGCCGGCAGAAATGGTCCCGTCCATCACCATGCGGGCAGCGAAGTAATAACCAAATAACACCTGTATACCGGTCAGCGTGTCGGAGATCGGCCAAAATAATGAATGCATTGTGGTCAGTTTTACACCGCGAGCAAATTTTTCCTGGTTATCTTTGCCAAATTTCATCATCTCGTATTCCTGGCGGGCGAAGGCTTTCACCACCCGCACCCCGGAAAGATTTTCCTGTAGGGTGGTCGAGAGCGTGGCTTCCTGTTCCTGATAAGCTTCATAAGCTTTGGATACGCGGCGGAAGAAGAAGGCCGAGATGCCTACCAGGATGGGGGCGACGATGATCGAAATTAGCGCCAGTTGGGTGTTCAGATTTAGGATGGCAGTGAAATTGATCCCGAACAGGAGAATGATGCGTCCGATCCCGATGGCTTGATCCGCATAGAATCGACGTACGGCGTCCACATCTGAGGTGGAGCGTTCAATCAGCTCACCGGTGGGGGTTTTATCGTGATAGCTGAAGGGGAGATTCTGGATCTGGTCGAAGATGAAGTTGCGCAGACGGCGGGCGATCCCCTCGGCGGTCTGTGCGGTAAGCCGACCGCTCAGGAAGGAAAATGCGCCTTCGACCGCTGCGAGGCCGATGAATCCCAATGCGATGAGCGGCAGAGGAACGGCAGATTCGCCAACACCAAAGAAGTTGTCCACAAAATAACGCAGCAGGAGGTAGGTAATGGTTTTCGATAAAGCCGAAATCCCCAGGCTCAAGGTTGCGCCCAGGTACTTCAACCGATAACCGGTCATCATCTTCCACAGGCCGGCCAGTCGGTTTTTGGAAACGGCATTTCTCAGGTCAAATTCAACCGCAGAGGTGGCAGTAGACAAGGCAAAAAACCTCCTGAAAATATTGCGACAATCATAAGGCCCACCCCAGGCCCATCCGCAAACTGGATATTATACTACTTTACTGAATTTAACCCAATATTTGACAGGCAGGGCAAATGAAGCTGCTTGTGCCGCCGGTCTTGATTTTCTCGATGGCCGTCCGGCAAATCGGGCAGGGGCTGCCTTCGCGGTAGCCCACCAGCAGATTTTCACTCAGGAAACCACCCTTTTCACCGGTTAGGCTGACTTCGTAAAAAGCACCGCCTTGGTCGATTGCCGGCTGCAATCCGTCGTGTATGGCCTGAAAAAGTGCGTCGATGTTCGAATCTGAAAGGGAGGTCATGCTGCGCAGCGGATGAAGGCGGGCAAGAAAAAGGATATCGTGGATGTAGGCATTTCCAATGCCTGCCAACCGCGATTGGTCAAGCAAAAAAGCTTTGACCCGTCCGCGCTGACTTCTGGACAAGCTGCGGAATTCGTCCTGGGTCAATTCGGTCACATTGGGGCCGAGTTTGCCGATCATTTCATGCTGATCCAGACCTCCAGGCGGGGCATAATGGGTGTGACCAAACCACCAGAAATTAACCGACAGGCAAGTCTTGTCGGTGAAATCAAAGAGGATGCGGTACTTTTCGGGCAGTGTCTGGCGAGAGACGAGAAGCAGCTCACCTCCCATGCCCATGTTGATTAATAAATACCCACGGTCTGTTTCGGTCACCAACCATTTTCCACGATGATGGGTTCCAGCCAGGTTCGCGCTGGTGAGTGCTGCCTGGAAGGCTTCGGGGGTGATGTTCAGGCACTTGGGTTGCAGGATTTCGATGGACGAGATGGTTTTACCTCTCAACAGGCTGTCCATTTCACGGGCGCGGTTGTAGATTTCGGGGATTTCTGGCAAAGTTCGACCTCTATGATTTCGAAGTTTTAAGGATGAATTTCCTGATGGATCAAGTCAAGATTGATCTTGGCTGCGGGGACAAATGAAAAGAAATCCAGGATTATTTCGCAGCTCTGATAATTGGGACAATGCGCACAGTTGGGGATTGCGGCAGCCGATGGACAGTTGCGAATACGACATTCGGCGCAATGACCGCCCAGGCGCCCGTTGATGTTGATACAACCATCGCAGGTGACATATTCGACTGTGATGGCAGGATTATTATATTCCTTACGCCATAAGGCAGCCACCTTTTCCAGTTGTTGCTGATCTCCAGCTTGTGTTGCGAGGTAACCATCACATGTAGTGCAGTTTATTCCACATTTGCCGATCATCGATAGCATATGAAAATCCCTAAAATAGACCATGAAATAAAATGAGATGACAACGCATTGATTATAGCACGCTCGTTCTAAAATTCAAGCTTTTTTACAGCCAATTAATCATAAACCGGGGATTTATATGGAAGATCGTAAGGTTTCAATCCATGACATTATGTATAATTTGCCTGTGAAGATCAGACAAGTAGATCCGCAACAATCGGGTTGTGTCACTAAATTTATTGATTTGCCTTTTCGCCTTTATCAGACGTCCGCTCAATGGGTTCCACCGCTGGAGTTGGATGCGCGTCGGCCGTTCGATCTTAAGCACAACCCTTTTTATACACATTCCGAAGCGGTTTTCTTACTGGCGGAGGATTCGGAAGGGACTGCCTTGGGCAGACTGGCTGTCTTAAATCCACGCCGGTACAATGATTTTAACCAAGAGCAGACTGCCTTCTTTTGTCTGTTCGAGTGCATTGACGATCCCGAGGTTGCGAGAGCATTGTTTACATCGGGTTGTGATTGGGCGCGAGTGAGGGGGTTAACTCGTATGTACGGACCCAAAGGATTCAGTGCATTGGATGGATTGGGGCTACTGGACGGTGGATTTGAGCACCGCCCGGCACTGGGGGTGGCATACAATCCACCTTATTATCGCGCGCTGATGATGGCAGCCGGATTGCAGCCTGCCAACGCAATGGTTTCTGGATATATGGACCGTACCACACCCTTCCCAGACAAAATTCACCATGTTTCGAAAATGGTTCAGGAGCGCCGCGGGCTGCGCGTGATCAATTTCCGCACACGTGGTGAATTGCGTATTCTGGTTCCACGCCTTAAGGACCTTTACAATGGGGCTTTATACGGCACCAGCGGTAATGTTCCCCTTACAGATGATGAAGCACGGAGCATGGCTGAGCAGATCCTTTGGTTTGCAGATCCCAGCCTGATCAAGGTGATCTTGAAAGGTGAGGAGCTGGTGGGTTTTTTGTTTGCCTACCCGGATATTTCGGCTGCTTTGCAGCGGACGGGGGGCAGGCTCTGGCCGTTGGGGTGGGTTGATATCCTTGTAGAATTGCGACGCACACCCTGGATCAACGTCAACGGCGCAGGAATCATCGAGGAGTTTCGCGGGATGGGCGGGACAGCCATATTGTTTTCGGAGATGTGGAAAAGTTTCCAGAACAGCCGTTACCAGTTTGCCGACCTGGTACAGATCGGGGTGGATAATGATAAAATGCAGCGCGAGCTTGCTAATCTGGGGATCGTGTTCTACAAGACGCACCGCATGTTCGAAATGAACCTTTAGTGGTTTACCTGCGTCACCAAGCATAATGAACTTGGAAAGAGTTTCTACCCCTGATCTTTTCGGTTGGAGTCAATCGTTGAATCGCGAACAAATCCCGTCTGATCATGCTGATGTTGTGTTGGATCGTTTCGATCTAGGCATTGCAAGTGCTGTGTTTCTGGCAGCCATGGTAATCTATATACGCACGCTGGCAACCGGTTTGCTGCTGGGTGACAGCGCTGAATTCCAGGTACTGGGGTATACACTTGGGATGGCGCATACCACCGGCTACCCGGTTTATTTGTTCCTTGTCAAACTGGTCACTCTCCTGCCCATCCAGGATATCGCCTACCGGATTAATTTGGCATCGGCCATTTTCGGCGCGCTGACCCTATCCGGGTTGTATTTATTGGGTCGCAGCCTGGGTGGTTGGCGCATGGCGGCGTTGGTCGGTCCTTTGGCCCTGGCCCTCACTCGTTTGTTCTGGTGGCATTCGGTGATCGCTGAGGTGTACACCCCGGCAGCCTTTTTTGTGGTGGCGGTGCTGCTCTTGGTAGTGCTTTGGCGCCAGACGAGAAAAGCGTGGTTATTATTCGCGGCTGGATTTTTGGGTGGCTTGACCCCGGGAATGCATGGTTTGGCGGTATTAATCGCGCCGGCGGTTGTGGTTTATCTGGTCCTGACTGCCCGCCGCAAGGTGGATTGGAAGATGGCTGTGTTGGGTGGGTTGGCGGGGCTGCTGGTCTTTTTGGGTGCATTTTGGGTAATTGACCGGATCGATGTGCCCACTTCGGTGTATTTCATCACTTATCGCCCCAATCTGACCGTCTGGAATTTGACGCCGGACCAATTCAATTCCTCATTCTGGACGCGATTCTATGTGATGGTATCCGGTCGGCAGTTCCATGAAGCCATGTTCAGTGTCCCCGAGGCGCGGGTGAAATTATTTGCTGAAAATTATTTCTTTTTGCTCAAGAAGGATTTTCCTCGCCTGATTCTTTACCTGGCCGGGGCCGGATTGGCCAGCATGTTCGCCTATCCCTGGCGGCGAGGGGCGCGCAATCTGCGCTTTCAATGGCGCGAGGCATTCCTACTGCTGCTGGCTTGGCTTGGGATGATGGTGTTTGTGATCAATTACGAGATTGGCGATATCCAGGTTTTTTATATACAAGGATTTGTGCCGCTGCTGGCATTTGCCAGCCCGGGGGTCAGTTTCGCCTTTGATCTGCTGGCGCGTCTCATGGGTCTGATTAGAAAGATGCCGTCCTGGCCGTTGAAACTTACATCCGCCGCGCTAGCGCTACTATGCATGTGGATGATCGTTTCACCCTATCTGCCTGCTCTCAGATCATCCTGGAAGATGAAACGAATTACTTTTCTGGATCTGACCGATGATCGCTGGTACCCTTACCCGGTCAGAGATGCCAAATGGCCGCGCTATGTCGGGGAAACCATATCGCGGCACGTTGAAGATGATGCCATGATCTTTACCACCTGGGACATCATCTACCCGATCCTGTATGTAACGCACATTGAGCAGGGACGCACGGAAATCCAAGCCTTTGAGTTGTTTAATTCACTCTATGACGCGAAACCTTCTCCGTATACGCTGGACATGATCCGCGAAAATTTTGGAATTCGACCGATTTATTTCACCGATATCAGCCAATCCGGATCGTCCGGATTGCGGTTCAAGCAAGTTGGCTACAAACCGGATTTATTTCGGGTGGTGGGCATACGCTGATGGATCGCTTAAAGAACAAACGGGCAATGAGGAATTGCTTTACCCATTGCCCGTTCAAACTTTTTGAATCGTGATTTATTTAAAGTCTGGAAGCCAGTCCTTGTGCGCTTCCAGGAGATCATCCACCAAATGCCAGATTTGATCCAGATCCAGTTCGGCTGCAGTGTGAGGATCGAGCATGGCGGCGTGGTAAATGTGTTCGCGCCTGCCGGTCATGGCAGCCTCAACGGTCAAGGCCTGCACGTTGATGTTGGTCTGCATCATCGCCGCCAGTTGGGGCGGAATGCGCCCAATCCTGGTAGGCTGAATGCCATTTTTATCGACCAGACAGGGCACTTCGACGATGCAATCCTGCGGCAGGTTGTCAATCAAGCCGTGGTTGGGAACGTTACCATAAATCACGCGCGGGATGCCGGTTTCAAGGCTGTGGATGATGAGCGAACCATATTCGTGACTGCGCTCGATTTTATCTGCATTCTTCAATTCATCCACCATCCATTCAATCTCGTACGGCGGAGCGCCTGATTCCATCATACCGGCGCGGAAGTCATCTTCGTTGACAGATCCCGGCTGTTCCAATTCACGCTGCATGAACTTCCAGGCAGCGATTTGAACCTCGCAGCGGCGGATGTATTCATCCAGAGGAACGTTGAACTGTTCAATCAGGTCCGGGCGGTCGCGCTTGATGAAATAGGGGGTGTATTCGGCGAAATGCTCCGAGGATTCGGTCACAAAATGCCCCAGCCGTTCGAGCATCTCGTACCGAACCAGGTTCCAGGCCGGGGCGCTTCCCTCTTTCACCACCTGGTGCAGGCGGGGATATAGGTCTTCCACTTGTCCATTTTTTCCCTTGCGCTCAAATCGCAGGTAAAAGGCCATGTGGTTGATGCCTGCGCAGGTGTAATTGATGTCTTCGAACGGCACGTCAATATCGTGAGCCAACTGCATGGCAGTTCCCTGGACCGAATGGCACAAGCCGACGAACTTGATGTTGCTCGCGCGGCGGATGCCCCAGCAGTTCATCGCCATAGGGTTGACATAGTTGAGGAAGGTGGCATTGGGGCAAAGCTCTTCCATATCTTCGACTACGTCCACCATCACTGGAATGGTGCGCAGCGCGCGCATGATGCCGCCGATGCCCAACGTATCCGCGATGGTCTGCCGCAAGCCGTACTTTTTCGGAATTTCGAAATCAATCACTGTGCCGGGTTTATAGCCGCCGATCTGGAACATGCAGATGGCATAATCGGCGCCTTCCAGGGAGGCGCGCCGGTCGAGATGGGTCTCTATCCGGGGATGGATACCCAGGATACGGGCAATGCGTTCAGCCACCAGGCGGGTGGTGGTCAGACGTTCGGCGTCAATGTCGTGCAAACTGATGGTTGAGTCAGCCAGCTCAGGGTAAGAAAGGATGTCGCCCAGTAGATTACGGGCGAATACCGTGCTGCCAGCTCCGATGAAAGATATCTTTGGCATATTATTAATCCTCTGTTGTAAAGATAAGGGTAAGTCCATCCAATCTTCCTCCAATTGATGATCTTTGTCAATGGAATCTGTGGTTTTTTGGGCTTACTTTACGGGCCAAAAATGAATACAATGAGGCAAGATCCTGCGAGCGACACCACACTTCAGTCCAGACGAAAAGGAATTCTAAATGGCTCTACAACCGATGAAACTGATGATCCCGGGGCCGGTTTCGGTCGATCCGCTGGTTCTGGAGGCGATGGGCGAGCCTGTCCAACCGCATTATGGGGCAGAATTCACTGAATTTTATCTGCAGACCACAGAGTTGCTGAAAAAAGTATTCCGGACCAATGGTGATGTCTACATCATGAACGGCTCAGGATCGGTTGCCACGGACGCGTGTATAGGCAGCGCGTTATCCAGTGGTGAAAAAATCATTGTGGCTGCCAACGGTTATTTTGGTGATCGATTGAAATGGATTGCGCGGAATTATGGTCTGCAGGTGGTGGCGGTGGAAGCAGGGTGGGGGCAGCCCATCCGCGCAGAGCAGGTTGCAGAAGCATATGTGGAAAATCCAGACGTAAAAGCGGTGGCGATGGTGCACCTGGAAACTTCGACCACCATTCCCAATCCGGTCGATGAGATCGGACCCATCGTGCGACAGCATGGCGGTTGTTTCATTGTGGATGCGGTATCCTCACTGGCAGGCCTGCCTTTCAAAATGGATGATTGGTGCATTGATTTATGTGCTTCGGCCAGCCAAAAATGCCTGGGCGCACCACCCGGGCTGGCGCCGGTGGCGATTGGACCGCGGGGTTGGCAATTCATTGATCAAAATCCGGACAAGGGTCACGGCTGGTACGGCGATCTGCGGGTGTGGCGTCATTATTCGATAGATTGGGCAGGCTGGCACCCTTATCCGGTCACCATGGCGGTCAATAACATTGCGGCGCTGCGGGTGGGGTTGGATCAATTGTTAACCGAAGGGATCGAGACTCGATTGGAACGGTTTCGCCGATTGGCGTTGCGGCTGCGAACCGGTCTGCGAGAAATTGGCATGCCGCCGTTCACGCCGGATGAAATACTGGTGCCGGTGTTGACAGCCGCATACAGCCTGCCGGGTGTTCCATCCAGCCGGTTGATTGACTACCTGGCCGCTCATCACCGGATAAAAATATCCAACGGATTGGGCGTGTTGCACGACGTAATCTTCCGCATCGGTCATATGTCGCCGCTGATGAAGGAAGCAGATATTGACCAAGTGTTAGAGGCTTTGCGCTCTTTTTCGCCCTGATGGTAATCATCCGTGCAGGAATATTTTGAAAAAAGATGGTCAATAATCATTGCTTTTTCAATAAAACCACTTTATAATAAAGTCACCATACCCCCAAAAAAGGAGACAATTGAATATGGCAAGTGTGACGTATGACCACGTAACAAAGAAGTTTGGTGATTTCACCGCGCTCAACGATCTCAATATTGATATTGAAGACAAGGAATTCCTGGTGCTGGTCGGCCCTTCCGGATGCGGCAAAACCACCGCCCTGCGCTGCCTAGCTGGACTTGAGGAAGTCACCGGCGGACGTGTTTTAATCGGTTCGCAGGTTGTGAATGATGTCGCGCCGAAAGATCGTGACATTGCCATGGTGTTCCAATCCTATGCGTTGTATCCGCACATGTCGGTCTTTGACAACATGGCTTTTGGCCTCAAGCTGCGCAAGGTGCCAAAGGATCAGATTAAGCGCCGGGTTGAGGAAGCCGCCCAGATCCTGGGCATTGAGCATCTGCTCAAGCGCAAGCCGCGTGAATTATCAGGCGGTCAGCGCCAGCGTGTGGCGGTCGGTCGCGCCATCGTGCGCGAACCCAAGGTGTTCTTGTTTGATGAGCCGCTCTCCAACCTGGATGCTAAATTGAGAGTGCAAACCCGCGCCGAGTTGAGCAAGCTGCACATGCGACTGGCGACGACCTTCATCTATGTGACCCATGACCAAACCGAAGCCATGACCATGGCGACCCGCATCGCCGTGATGAACAAGGGCATTTTGCAGCAACTGGATACACCCCAGAACCTGTATGACCGCCCGTCCAACCTGTTCGTAGCAGGCTTCATCGGCTCACCGGCGATGAACTTCTTCCCGGCCAAGATTCGCAAAGATGGCAACTCCCTGTATGTCGATTCGGGAGACTTTGCGGTGCGCATTCCGGATGAAAGATCCAAGACCTACATGCCCTACGATGGCAAGGAAATCATTTTCGGCATCCGCCCCGAGAACATCTACAACCCGCAATTCCTGCCCCCGGGCATCCATGTGGCGAATGTGGAATGCAAGGTGGATGTGACTGAGTTGATGGGCAATGAAATCACACTGTACCTGATCAGCGGCAAGAACAACTTCGTGGCTCGCGTTGATCCGCGCAGCCGCTATCAGATTGGCGAAACGGTTCAAGTGGTCTTCAATATGGATAATATCCATATATTTGATCCATCCGCCGATCAGGAAAATCCGATCGCAGTTCGCTAATCGCGGAAGTGTGAGAGTAGGATATAATTGGCAGCGCAAGCCTCGCTTGCGCTGCCATCTTTTTTACTACGGAGTGACTTGAGATGATTAAATTGGTTTTTTTACGCCACGGACAAAGCACATGGAACCTGGAAAATCGCTTTACTGGCTGGACGGATGTGGATCTTTCCGAAACGGGCGTCACGGAGGCGCACGCAGCCGGTCAGATCCTCAGGGCTGAGGGTTATGAATTTGACTTGGCGCTGACCTCGGTTCTCAAGCGCGCCATTCGCACGCTGTGGATTGCATTGGATGAGCTGGATCAAATGTGGATCCCGGTGGAGCGCGCCTGGCAGCTCAATGAGCGGCACTACGGCGCGCTTCAGGGATTGAACAAGGCAGAAATGGCCGAAAAGTACGGACAGGAGCAGGTTCACGTTTGGCGCCGCAGCTACTCGGTTCCCCCGCCGCCTCTTGCAGAAGATGATCCCCGCCATCCGAAGTTTGATAAGCGTTACGCCGGGCTGGCGCCAGCCGAAATTCCGGCCTGCGAATCGTTGGAATTGACCCTTAACCGCGTGCTACCTTACTGGGAATCTTCGATTGTCCCGCGCCTCAACCAGGGCAGGAAAATCCTCATTGCAGCTCATGGAAACAGCCTGCGTGCATTGGTGAAACACCTTGACCATATCTCTGACGAAGAAATCCCAGAGTTAAATATCCCCACCGGTATTCCATTGGTCTATGAGCTTGATGACCAAATGAATGCCATCCGCCATTACTACCTGGGCGACCAGGCTGCGGCTGAAGCCAAGGCGCTGGAGGTTGCCCGGCAGGCACAGGCGAAGAAGTAATCCGGATATACCGATTAAATTATGGCAGGACTCCGCTGAGGTATTGGGCGGGGTCCTGTTTTTATTATTTCGGGTCACGAAGGCTGCGTTTCAGCCTAGAGCGAGCAAACAGGGCGGTGCTTAGTCCGAACACAAAAGCTAATATCCCAACAAAGATAAAGGCGTCCTGCCATAACCGCATTGGAAACAGGCGGATGAGAGTGTCAGAATATAGGAACAGCCAACTGTTTCCGGTGAAAAAAATGCGGTGAAATGCGGTGAACAAGGTATTAAAATTGACCATCACCAGCACCAGGATGGCAGTCACCAACCCCACCAGCAGCCATCCGCCGGTGGAAACAGCAGACAGCCAATCTCTCGACCGGTCAAGCCGCTCCAATTTCTTATGGCTGATGACCAGAAAAATGATCAACACCAACCAGAGGATGACTGCCCATTTTACCAGGCGTTTGACGTCCAGCATGTGGCTGACCTCACGCTCGTTGAAGAGTGGAGAGCCGTCTGGAAAGGTTAGATTGGCCAGGAATCGCGGACCAGCCAAATTAAATATATACTGCAGCGAGATGGTTCCCCATTGGATTCTCTCATTGGTTGTGAAACCATATTCATCCGCAGGGAAAGTGGGGTGCTGGTATTCATATCTCAGGAATAATGGGTTGAAAGGCAATAAGATGGCGGTGATGAGCAGGACCAGGACGGTCGCAGTGGAAATCACCACCTGGAGGGCGCGTTGTGAGAGGCTCATTGGAGAACCTCCAGGGGATCAGACGTCAGCAGGAACTTCAAGACCAGGTTGTTGGTTAGCCATTCGATGGGGGCTTGATCGTCAGTGAAGATAATATCTTCTTCAGGAGGAGGTTGCAGGTTGGTAAGGGTCACCTGGGCGGCTTCCAGCAGCAATGGATGCGTGTTGGCATCCTGCTCCAGCAGAAGGTAATTACCAGCCAGGTTGGCTGGTGTGGTGGGTTGAACAGTGGCAAAGAGAATTGAGTTAAAAGCGTCGGGAAGGTCGATCACATGCACACTGGCAAAAACGGTGCGCATCGTGCTGCCCAGGGTATTGATCAGGCGACGATCGTTGGGGGCGCGGCCCACGTTCAACACAACGACACCGTCGGGTGTTAAATGATCGCGGACGATTTGAAAAAACTCAACCGTAGTCAGATGGAAAGGAATGTAAGGGGGACGGTAAGCATCAATGCTGATCACCTGATATAAATTTGGTGAGTGTTCCAAGCCCCAGCGCCCATCTTTAACATACACCTGTAGGTTGGGCTCGTTCATGTCAAAATACTTGCGGGCGACATCCACGATCCTGGGGTCAATCTCGAAGCCGTCGATCTGGATGTTTGCATAAACTGTAGCTGCCTGACGGGCAGTAGTGCCGGCTGCCAGGCCGATAATCGCCATGTGCTTCAGGTTTGCGGTATTTTGGGGCGGGGGATTAAAGAACGGAGCCACCAACACTTGTTCCCAAGGGCCAGAATAATTGAGTTGGGTGGGATGATAAATCGAATGGATTCCCTGACCTTCGTTCAGACGCAGCATGGTATAACCGCCAGATTCGAGAACCTGGATGTAATTGTAGGCTGATTCAGCCTCATATACCTGACCTTTGGACGCTTTCTGACCTCCGGGAAGACCCCATACAGCCAGAGCCAGGATGAGGAGCGGGGTCCAAAGATAGGGGAGAGCAGCTTTCCAACCACAGCTGATCACCAGCCCGGCCAGCGCCGTCACCAATAACAATTCGCTAATAATCAGGAAAGTGCGGGCAGTACCAACCAATGGGATGAGCAGCAGTACCGGAAGGAATGTACCCACGAAGGAACCCAGGGTTGATATCGCATAAATTCGCCCTGAAACACTACCAACCATGCGTCCGTCCTGGATGGCGAGGCGAATCGCGAAGGGCGATGCGGTGCCGAGCAAGATTACGGGGACCGTTAAGAGGACGATGACTGCCGCGAATGAGCCGAACAGAATCCCCAGTTGCAGCTCATCAAAGGCGTTGGCTGCAAAACGAAGGATGGGCCTGGAAATAACCGGAACCATAGCGATGCACAACGCTGCCCAGATCAAGATACGATAAAGCACGGAATATCGCGGCGAACGGTCAGCCCAAGCGCCTCCGATGAAATATCCAATGGTCAGGTTGATCAATACCAATCCAATAATGCTCGCCCACACCAGATTCGAAGTGCCGAAAACATTTCCCAGCAAGCGTGAGGCGGCCAATTCAACTGCGAGGGTGGTCAACCCGGAGACAAAAACAATCACGAATAAAAATTTGCGCATGATTTGATCCTGTTCATCCGCATCCCGATGAAGACGGGCAGCTCTGCGGGGGGTCGGGAAATTATAACGTAAGCAGGCGGATTTCGATATAATAAAGCCGCGTCGACAGCAAACGCAGAAGGAGAAAAGTGCCATGAAAATGTGCAGTGTAGAGCAGATGCGCCGATTGGAGGCGGAAGCTAACCAGAA
Source organism: uncultured Anaerolineaceae bacterium (assembly GCA_964496705.1). Lineage (GTDB taxonomy): Bacteria > Chloroflexota > Anaerolineae > Anaerolineales > Anaerolineaceae > CAZCBJ01. Next base: position 25,856 of record CAZCBJ010000023.1, read on the forward strand.
GGGCGTATCTTATCTAACGATGATGGAACGGGCTGGCCGGGGATTGGCCGGGCTTGTTGAAGACTACCTGGTTTCGCCAGAGGCCGGAATAGCGCTTGGTTTGGTGGGCAGTGGGAATAACGGCGGTGATGTGCTGGTGGCGCTAAAGTGTCTGCTCGATAGCGGCTGGCAGGCAAAAGCTTATCTGGCAGGTTTGCGGGATGCCGAAGACCGTCTGGTGGATGATTTGGTGGCGGCTGGCGGTGAAATATGCAAGATGGCAGAGGATCAAGAATTCAACCAACTGGAAGCGTGGTTGGAAAGCGCAGAGGTGCTGTTGGATGGTGTGCTGGGAACGGGTATTCAACTGCCGTTACGCGAAGATATCGCCCGTCTGTTGGCTTTTGTGAAAGATACACCCAACCTTCCGGTGGTGGTGGCCGTGGATTGTCCATCCGGTGTGGATTGCGCCAGCGGGGCAGCCGCTCCAGAGACCATTCCAGCAGACTTGACCGTGTGCATGCAGGCGGTAAAATCCGGCCTGTTGGCATTTCCGGCGTTTGAAACCATCGGTGATCTGGAGGTGGTTGACCTGGGGTTTCCCGCCGATATGGAAACGTGGGGGGATATCACCACAGATGTGATTGACTCGGCTTGGGTCAGCGATCGCATGCCGGAGCGTCCTTTGGACGGCCACAAGGGGACGTTTGGCACGGTTATGTTGGTCGTTGGTTCCATTAATTACACCGGCGCCGCCTATTTGGCCGGCAAGGCATCTGCTCGCATTGGCGCTGGATTGGTGCGGATGGCGGTGCCGGGACCTTTACATGGCGTGTTGGCAGGCCAATTCCCGGAGGCCACCTGGTTTCTACTGCCGCATGAGATGGGGGTGATCTCAGAAAATGCACTGGAGGTGGTAAGAAAGAACCTGGAAAAGGTGGATGTGCTCGTGCTGGGACCGGGTTGGGGAACCGAAGATACCACCGCCGCTTTTCTCAACCGACTGTTGGCCGGGAAAACCTCCCACGCGCGCGGCAGTATTGGCTTCGTTAATCCGCCATTGGATGCGGTGACGGAAGACCCTGAGCAGGTTCAATTGCCTCCGTTGGTCATCGATGCGGATGGGTTA
>CAZCBJ010000024.1:0-26923 GCA_964496705.1 uncultured Anaerolineaceae bacterium
GTCGAACGTGTTTGAGATTCTCACCCTGCCCGGCGTGAGCCCCGCCGAGGGGGGGCTCCCCAAACCGCTGCGCCCTCTGCCGGTCATCTCGCGCGAATATGCCGACCAGGTGATCACCCTGCAGGAAGTGCCCAACTATGTCAATTTTGCCGTCACCTTGCAAGATTATGCTTATGAAGTCTATAAGACGCGCAACACCGGTACCTATTTTGTGCGCTTTGAGCCGCGCGAAGCAGGGCAGGCCGTCTATGAAGGTTTCAAGGTGGTCATCTTCCCGCGCTACGAATCGGAATGGACCAACCTGGGCCTCTCGCCAATGGACTACCAGGGGCATACCATCCGCGTGCGCGGGGTGATCCAGGTGCATCCCGAGTGGGGCATCGAGATATTGGTGCATCACCCGCGGCTGATTGAAATCGTCGAAGGGCCGAAAGGCGCAGCGCCACCTGCTGCCCAGCCACCGCTGGAGGGCGCATGAATCCGCCGCCCATCCGCTGGATAGAAACTCCGTACAGCGATGAACCTTCAGACTCGCGTGCCACGCCCACCCTTGACCGGCTGGGGCGCGACCTGACCCGGCTGGCGCAGGAAGGCAGGCTGCGCCCGCTGCAGGGCCGGGCGAAGGAGCTGAGGCGCCTGCAGCGCATCCTGCTGCGCCGGCAGAAGAACAACCCGCTGCTGGTGGGGCTGCCGGGGGTGGGCAAGACCGCGTTGGTGGAAGGGTTGGCGCAGCAGATTGTCAACCGCCAAGGTCCGGTGGAGCTGGCCGGGCTGCGCATCGTTGAGCTGAGCGCGTCGTCGCTGGTGGCCGGCACCCAGTTCCGCGGCGCGTTCGAGCAGCGTTTGCAGATTGTCTTCGCGGAGGCCGCCAGCGACCCGGACCTGGTGCTGTTCATCGATGAAATACATACCCTGGTGCGGGCGGGCGCGGTGGAAGGCGGCTCGCTGGACGCGGCCAACATTTTCAAGCCCATCCTGGCGCGCGGCGAGTTGCGCTGCATTGGGGCGACCACCCCGGAGGAATACGAACGCCATCTGCGCAGCGACGCGGCTTTCGAGCGGCGTTTTGAGCCGCTCAAGCTGGATGAACCCGGCCAGGCTGAGACGGTTGCCATTTTGACCGCTGCGCTGCCCGATTTCAGCGCCCACCACGGTGTACAGATACTGCCCGAGGCGGTGGAGCGGGCGGTGGCACTTTCCAACCAGTACATCCTCGACCGCTTTTTGCCGGATAAGGCGCTGGACCTGCTGGACGATGCCTGCGCGACCGTGCGCCTGCCTGACGAAGGTATTGTTGGCGCGCCTCCTGGCGTGGTGGATGCCGATGCGGTGACCCGCGCGTTATCCCAGAAGCTGGAGCTGCCGCTGGAGAAGCTGACCGTGGACTACGCTCAGAAGCTGGTCGGGCTGGAAGATTACCTGCGCGAGCGGATCATGGGGCAGCCGCTGGCGCTGCAGCGCATCGCCCGGGCGCTGAACAACAGTCTGGCAGGGTTGGGGCGCAGTGCCCAGCCGCTGCAGGTGTTCGCCTTTTTTGGATCCAGCGGTGTGGGCAAGACCGCCTGCGCGCAGGCGCTGGCAGAGTTCCTGTTCGAGTCCCCGGATGCGCTCATTCGACTGGACATGTCGGCTTTTAATGAGCGCTATTCGGTTTCGTTCCTTTTTGGCGCACCGCCCGGCTATATCGGTTATGACAGTGAAAGCACCTTCGCCGGCCGCCTGCGCCGCCAACCCTACGCGGTGGTGCTGTTGGATGAGGTGGAGAAAGCCCACCATGAAGTGCTGGATGCCTTCCTGCAGATCTTCGACAGCGGGCGCTTCAGCGACCACCGCGGACGTCCGGTGGACGCGCGCCATGCCGTGTTCATCCTGACTTCCAACCTGTTCACTCTCAGCCGGGTTGGTTCGCCGGATGAATATGACCAGCATGCCGCCGCCATTCGTCAATCGCTGGCGGGTTACTTCCGCCCCGAGTTCGTTAACCGCATCCAGGAGATCGTGCTGTTCAAGGAATTGGACGCGATGGATTTGGCGCAAATCGCTGAGCGCGAAATCGCCGCGCTCAACCGGCGCCTGGCCGATCACGGGGTCAGGCTGGAGGCCGACGCTGAGGCGCTGGGCTGGCTGGCCGAGCAATCGCTGGATCCCGGCAGCGGGGCGCGGGCGGTGCTGCGCGCACTGGCGCGGATGGTGATGGAGCCGCTGGCGGCGCGCCTCATCCGCGGGGAGCTGAAACCCGGGCAGACGCTGCGCTTGCGGTTGGGGGCAAAGGGGCTTGAGCTGGAGGTCAAGACCGAATAAAAGCGCAGCCCAGAAAGGCAACCGCACGCGGCTGACCTTGCCGCTCTCAACCCAGGCGGACGTTCTTGATTTATAATGAAACCCATCCCCTGAACACCTGGAGGTATCATGCCGGCACCCATTCCTGCCTATCCGCGCAGCACGTTGATCCGTTCAGCCTGCATGGACCGCTTCCGCTGCCACCGCGGCGACGGCGATATGTGGCCGATCACCTGGGCGGATGACGGTCACCTGTACGGTGCGGCGGGTGACAACTCGGGCAGCCCGATGAATTTCTGGCGCATCCGCAACGGCCCCAAGGACGTCTTCTGGGGCAGCGGTTGGGGGGTGACGATGGAATTGATCGACAATCTGCCCATTGACCCGCGCATCTATTGCCAGAAAGCCAACCTCGATCCACGCAACGGGGTCAAACCAGCCGGTCTGCTATCGCTATATGGGGTGCTGTACTTTGCGGTTGAGCTGCACAACTACGGCGACAACCCGGATTTCAACCGCCAGCACAACCTCAGCGCCTGGATCATCACCTCGCCGGATCACGGCCGGACGTGGAACCGCGAGGCAACCCCCTTGGAATTCTTCACCGGGCGGCTGGCTTCGCCGCATTTCCTCCAGTTTGGGCAGGATTACGCCGGTGCGCGCGATAATAATGTGTATGCCTATTTTCCAGCCGGCGACGACGGCGGCAGCTACTGGGAGAACGGCGATTTTCTGCTGCTGGGGCGGGTGCCCAAATTCGAGATCCTGCAGCGAGCCAGTTGGCAATTCTATGCCGGGCTGGACGGCAGCGGTCAGCCGCGATGGTCGCCGGATGAGACCCAGGCACAGGCGGTCTTCCGTTATGAACGCATGACTGGCGAGAACCACGTATCTTACAACCCGGGCATCCGGCGCTACCTGATGGGCAACTACGGCTTCATCGATGCAGACGGCAACCCGCGCCCTTACCACACCCCCGGGAAATGGCCCGAATCTGCGCTGCGCAGCCAACTGACCTTGTTTGAAGCGCCTGAACCGTGGGGGCCGTGGTCGTTGTTTCACCAGGATGACGACTGGGGCACCTACGGCGATTACCAGCCCTGCTTCCCCACCAAATGGATGAGCGCCGATGGACGCACGCTGTTGATGGCTTCCTCGGGCTCGTTTGATGATTACAACCTGACCCTACAGAAAGTGACCCTCGAACTCTATGAATAAAGCCCTGCTCGCCTATAAAAACCCGGAATTGCCCATCGATGAGCGCGTCAACGATCTTTTGAAGCGCATGACCTTGGAAGAGAAGGTCGTGCAGTTGTACGCCATCAACTGGGAGAGCACTTTGCTGGATGAAAACGGGAATTTTTCCCTGGAAGATGCCCGCCGCAGCCACCCGCACGGGGCAGCCTACATCGGGCGGGTCGGCATGCACAACCGCGGTCCGGCTGAATCGGCACAATTGACCAACGCGGTGCAGCGCTACCTGGTCGAGGAGACCCGCCTGGGCATCCCCGCATTGGTCATTGATGAAGCGCTGCACGGTCACATGGCTTTTGGCTCGACCAGTTTCCCGCAAGCCATCGCGCTGGGCAGCACCTGGGATCCGGCCCTGGTGGAGCGGGTGTTCAGCGCCGCCGCGGCTGAAATGCGCGCGCGGGGCGGCAATTACGCGCTGACCCCGGTGCTTGATCTGGCGCGCGATCCGCGCTGGGGGCGCACCGAGGAAACTTACGGCGAAGACCCATTCCTGACCGCGCGGCTGGGCTGCGCGGCGGTGCGCGGGTTGCAGGGCGCGCGATTGCCTATCGAACCCGACCGCGTGCTGGCCACCGCCAAGCATTTCGCCGTGCATGGGCAGCCCGAAGCCGGCACCAACTCCGGCCCGGCCAACTACGCCGAACGCATCGTCCGCGAGCAGTTCCTCGAGCCTTTCCGCGCCGCGGTGATGGAGGCGGGCGTGTACACGGTGATGGCCTCCTACAACGAGATCAACGGTGTGCCCTCGCATGTCAACACCTGGCTGCTGGAGCAGGTGCTGCGCCGCGAATGGGGCTTCCAGGGGCTGGTCTGTTCGGACGGCAACGGGGTGGACGAACTGGTTTTCCTGCACCGTGTGGCGGTTGATCAAGCCGAGGCAGCGCGCAAGTCACTGGCGGCGGGGGTGGACATCGAGCTGGGCGGCTGCTTCGCTACTCTGTTGGAACAGGTGAAGGATGGGAAGGTGCTGCAGGCGCTGCTCGACCGGGCGGTGGGGCGCATGCTGCGCGCCAAATTCATGCTCGGCCTGTTCGAAAACCCCTACTGCGACCCGCAGGCGGCGGCAGACGTCACCAATTGCGCGGCCCACCAGGCGCTGGCGCTGGAAGCGGCGCGCAAGGCGGCTGTGCTGCTCAAGAACCAGGGCGGGCTGCTGCCGCTGGACGAGCGCGCGTTGAAGCGCATCGCAGTGATCGGCCCCAACGCCGCGCAGCTTCACCTGGGCGGTTACAGCGTGGACCCGGGGCGCGGGGTGAGCATCCTGGATGGCATCCGCGCCCGCGTGCCGGCGGTTGAGGTGACCTATGCCGAGGGCTGCCGCATCACCGATGACGCGCGCGGCTGGCAGGACTGGTGGCGCGACGAAATCATCCCGCCCAACCCGCAGGAGGAGGAAGCGCGCATCACCGAGGCGGTCGAGGCCGCGCGCGGCTGTGACCTGGCCGTGCTGGTGGTGGGCGAAAATGAGTCAATCTGCCGCGAGGGCTGGTCGCGTGAGCACCTGGGCGACCGCGACACGCTCGACCTGGCCGGGCGGCAGGACGAGCTGATCCACGCGGTGGTCGAGACCGGCGTGCCGGTGGTGCTGGTGCTGGTCAATGGGCGTCCGCTGTCGATCAACTACGCCGCTGCGCACGTCCCCGCCATCCTGGAATGCTGGTACCTGGGTCAGGAAAGCGGCACGGCAGTGGCTGAAATCCTGTTCGGTGATGTCAACCCCGGCGGCAAGCTGCCGATCACCTTCCCGCGCACGGTTGGTCAGATCCCCGCCTATTACTATCACAAACCCTCCGGTCGCCGCGGCTATGTCTTCAGCGACGCCAGCCCGCTGTTCCATTTCGGGCACGGGCTGAGCTACACCACGTTTGCGTACAGCCATCTGCAGGTCAGCCCCCAGTGCATCCGCCCCGCGGAGAGCGCAACGCTGAGCGTGCGGGTGACCAACACCGGCGCGCGGGCTGGCGACGAGGTGGTGCAATTTTACCTGCGCGATCAAGTGTCCTCGCTCACCCGTCCGGTCAAGGAGCTGAGGGGCTTCGAACGCATCAGCCTGCAGCCGGGTGAGAGTCGCACAGTGCATTTTACGGTCTCCCCGGCTGCGCTGCAGTTCCTCGGCCCGGATATGCAGCCGGTGGTTGAGCCGGGCCTGTTCGACCTGATGGTGGGCGGCAGCTCGGCGGAGGTGCAAAGTGTTACACTGGAAGTTGTGGGGGATGAGGCGTAATCAACGCGATTTCCCCACTCTGCATTACAATACAGCCATCTTTTTGCACATCGGAGGTTTGGCATGACTCATCCCCTGGTCACCCAACTGCGTTTTGCGCGCAGCGAGTTTGTGCGCGGGTTGCAGGATGTATCCGCTGAAGACGCGGTCAAGCGCATTGGGCAAATGAATTGCATCTCGTGGATTGTCGGACACCTGGCCGGCCAGGAAAATTTTTACTGGGTGCGCATGGGGCAGGGAGAAAAACTGTTCCCCGAACTGAATGAGCTGGTGGGCTGGGGCAAACCACCCAGCACCCCGCCGGTGGAGGAGATGTGGGCGGCTTGGCGCAAAATCACCGAGAGCGCCGATCGTTATCTGTCGGGTTTGACCGCTGAGGACATGCCGCGGCGCTATGATTGGCGCGGCAACCCGATCGCTGAGTGCATCGGCACGTTGATGATGCGCAACATCTACCATTATTGGTACCATCTGGGCGAAGGCGCCGCCATCCGTCAGATGCTCGGTCACCAGAATCTTCCCGAATTCGTCGGCGATATGTCGGCGGCGCTGTATTACCGCGAATAGCATGCCGACGGCGAGCACCGATCTCCACCTGCACACACACTACTCGGACGGCAAATACACACCGCAGGCGGTGGTGCATCACGCGGCTCACCTGGGGCTGCGCAGCCTGGCGATCACTGACCACGACAACACCAACGGTGCGCGCGAGGCGCTGCCGCTGGCGGGTGCGCTGGGCATCGAGCTGATCCCTGGCATCGAGTTGACCTGCCGCTGGGGATTTCCGGGCGCGCAGCCGGATGAGAAGGACATCGATCTGCTGGGATACTTTTTTGACCTGGACAATGCTGAATTCCGCGCCTACGAACAGGCTTGCCTGAATGATTACCGCCTGCGGATGATCGAGTACTGCCAGGTGTTGAGCGAGCAAGGATTTGCGATCACGCTGGAGGATGTGTTGGCGCAGAACCCGCACTACCCTGGCGCGCTGCAGCTGCTCAACGCCTTCACCGCGCGCGGTCACGCTGGCGGCTGGGACGAATCGGTCAAGCGCGTTCTGCCGGTGATGCGCAGCCTGCGCGCCAGCCCGTTCACGCTGGCGCAATCCATCCAGCAGATCCACCTGGCGGGAGGTGTGGCGCTGCTGGCGCATCCCAGCCTGGTGCGCTTTGGCGGCGAATTGCTTGCGCCTGTGCAGCTCGATGCGCTGCAATCGGTGGGGCTGGACGGCCTGGAAATCTATCACCGCCGGCTTGAAGAAAGCCAGCGCGCTTATTTTCTCGCCCAGGCGCAGCAGCGTGGCTGGCTGGTCTGCGGCGGGTCGGACCTGCACGGCTGGTGGACCGAAGGCCTGGAGCTGATCGGCAGCCAACCGGTCAGTCAGGATATGCTGGATGCGCTGCGCCAGCGATCCAATCACAAGGAGTGAACCATGAAACCCCGATTTGACATGATTGCCCACGGTGTCAACATCATCACCGCCCACCATGAGGGCAGGCGCGGCGGGATGACCGCTGCCTGGGTCACCCAGGTGGCGCAAGACCATGTGTTGGTGTGCATGGGCAGCCAGAGCTTTACCCGTGAGCTGGTGCTGGGCTCAGGGGCGTTCGGGCTGAACAAGCTGGCGGTGGAAAACCTGGAGATCGCCCGCCTTTTTGGCGGCTGCTCCAGCCGCGACATGGATAAATTCGCTGGTCTGGCGCTGCACAGCGCGGTGACCGGTTCGCCGCTGCTGGACGACTGCGCGCTGGCGCTGGATTGCCGGGTGGTGGCGGTGCACGATTTCAAAGACGAAAAATTGATCATCGGCAAGGTGGAGGCGGTGGAATATCGCCGCCAGGATTACCACCCGTTGATTTACCGCGAAGAAGATTATTAAAATGCAGCCAATCATCTATGAATGCGACTCGGTGGTTTTTGACATTACCCAGTTGGCCAATGAACTGCGCATTCGCCCTGGCAGTGCGATGCTGGACGATCTGCGCGAGATGGCACTGGTCGCCCAGGCGGTGGCGCGCCCCAGGGTGCTGTATACCCTCGCGCTGGTCGAGCTGGACGGCGATGACCGCGTGCGGCTGAATGGGGTGACCTTCACCAGCCGCGTCTTGCGCGTCAATCTTCAGGAGGTTCACCGCGTGTTCCCCTTTGTGGCCACCTGCGGGCGTGAGGTTGACGACTGGTCCATCGCTTATCAGGGCGACATGCTGCAGGAATTCTGGGCCGACGCGATCAAGGCGGCTGCGCTGTTTCAGGGAATGCAAGCCTTTGAGGCGCACCTGATCGAGTGTTATCAACCCGGCTTGCTGAATTCGATGAACCCCGGCTCGCTGGAAGATTGGCCGATGCCGCAGCAGCGCCCGCTGTTCAGCCTGCTGGGCGACGTGCGCGCGCAAATCGGCGTGGAGCTGACCGACAGCCTGCTGATGGTGCCCACCAAGTCGGTGTCGGGGATCTTGTTCCCCTCAGAGAGCGGATTCGCCTCCTGTCAGCTTTGCCCGCGCGAACTGTGCCCCAACCGGCGCGCGCCCTACGATGCGGAGTTGTTCGCGCGAAAATACAACTGACGCGCGGTTTTTACGTAATATTTAAACAAGATGGAAAACTCCTTACTGGTAGGTATTCTCATTTTTCTTTTCGCCGCGCTGCTGATTTGGCTGGTGGCGGAACGAGGGCAGTTGATCCTGCCCTCCACGCTGCGCCTGTTCCGCGAGGGCGGACCGGCGAGGTTCCTCTCCACGCTGAGCCTGCACGGTTACGGCTATCTGTTGCTGCAAAAAGCCTATGCCTGGGTTATCCTCTACATCGTCCGCCCGCTGTCCAATGAAAAATTGCGCAACTGGCTGACCGAGCGCTACCACAGCAAGGTGCTGACCCACGAGCAGGCTAAAGCGTTGATCACCGTCCGGGAAAACATCCCGCTGCAGGACCTGGAGCAGGTCATCCCGTACCCCACCGCGCGGCAGATCATTCTGGAGGCTTCACCAGCGATCACCGCTTACGAGTGCGCCTGCCGCAGCGCGCGCCCAACCCCCTGCCAGCCGCTGCAGGTGTGCCTGTTTGTCGGCCAGCCGTTCGCGGATTTTATGCTCGAGCACCACCCCAAACAAAGCCGGCGGCTGAGTCAGGCTGAGGCGTTGGAGCTGCTGGAGGCCGAGCATGCCCTCGGGCACCTGCACACTGCCTGGTTCAAAGCCACCCTGATGGAGCGTTTCTATGTGCTGTGCAACTGTTGTTCGTGTTGCTGCGGCGGGCTGGAGATGATGCGCCGCTACGGCACGCCGGCGATGGCGCCGTCAGGCTACGCGGCGCAGGTGGATGCGGGTTTATGCGCGGGCTGCGGGGCGTGCGCGGACGTCTGCGCTTTTGACGCGCTGTCGCTGGATGGCGGGAAGGCCGCGCTGGACTGGGCGCGCTGCATGGGCTGCGGGGTGTGCGTGGATTTCTGCCCGCATGGGGCGCTGGCGCTGGCGCTGGATGAGCGCAAGGGGCTGCCGCTGGAGGTGGGCGCGCTGCGCCGCGAGCCGGTCCCTGAGCCTTTGAGCGAGCGCAACCCGTCGCGGCAAGGATCCAGTTAGCCGGGCGAGGCTCAGGGGATGCCCTGCCCGTGCATTCCTGAATATTGCACCAATTAAGTTGTGGTAATAATCCCTCGGAGACCCTTCAGTCGCTGCGCTCCTTCAGGGACTCACAGGGGGGTGTTTCCCTGAGCGGATTGGATCAGAGCTTCGCTTGCACATTACCCCACTGCCCAGCCTGCGAATAAATTAGGCAGGCTGGAAAACCTCTCAAACCCACTTCAAGTGGGTTTGGAACGAGATCAGCCTGGGGATTCATCCCCGGTCGGCCCATCAAGCTCTCCCAAAAAGCCCAGAGACCCTTCAGTCGCTGCGCTCCTTCAGGGACTCACGCGATGTGCTTCCCTGAGCGGGTCTGGCATTCACCAGCTTGCGCAAGGTTAGTCCAGCGAAGGGTCTCCGAGGGATTATCAACAGACCTTAATTGGCGCAATACTGAGCGGATCGGCATTCACCCGGCTTGCCCACGTCCAGTCCAGCGATTGCGCAGCATCCCTGTGGGAAGGGTCTGGCATGGCCTGGTTGTGGTTGCGAAAGTCAGAGAAAATCTCTCTTTACAAGACTGGTGGAAATTGGAAAAATTACCCCATTTCAGGTATGATGGGAGCCAAACCACCGGAGGAGAGAGTCATGCGCCAGATAGACAAACCCATCATCGTTTACGGAACCACCTGGTGTCCGGACTGCCAGCGTTCCAAGCAGTTTCTGGGTGACCAACGCGTCCAGTACCGCTGGGTGGACATTGAGCAGGACGCCGAGGCGATGGCTTACGTCATCGAGGTCAATCAGGGCAAGCGCATCGTGCCGACCATCGTCTGCCCGGACGGCACCATCCTGGTGGAGCCGAGCAACGCGCAGCTGGCCGAAAAACTGGGGCTGGTAACCAAAGCCAAAAAGACCTTCTACGATGTGATCATCGTGGGCGGCGGCCCGGCCGGGCTGACCGCGGGACTGTATCTGGCGCGCGAGGGATTGAATACCCTGATGATCGAGAAGGGCGCGATGGGTGGGCAGATCGGGGTGACGCACACATTGGAGAATTTCCCCGGCTTCGACGAGGGCATCAGCGGGGCGGATTTCACCCAACGCCTGACCCGCCAGGCGCAGCGCTTTGGGGTGGAGACGCTTCAGGCGCAGAGCGTCACCGAGGTGCGGGTCAACGGGCAGTACCGCGAGGTGGTCACCGCCGACGGCAGCAGCTACGCCGCCAAAGCGCTGCTCATTTCCACCGGGGCGCGCTACCGGCGCATGAACATCCCCGGAGAAAACCAGTTGATCGGCATCAATGTGCATTTCTGCGCCACCTGCGACGGGGCGTTTTACAAGGGCAAAGAGGTGCTGGTGATCGGCGGGGGCAACAGCGGTTTCGAGGAAGGCTTGTTCCTGACCCGCTTTGCCAGTCACGTGACCATCGTCGAATTTCTGCCGCAGGTCAAGGCCAGCCAGATCCTGCAGGACAAGGTGGCCGAGCGCGCGGACATGACCGTCTACACCAACCACGCAGTGAAGGAATTTCTGGTGGAAGAGAACCATCTTGCCGGGGTGAAGGTGGAAGACCGTGACACGGGTGAGGTCAAAACCTGGCACCCGGACGGGGTGTTCATCTTCGTCGGGCTGTCGCCCAACAGCGATTTCCTGCCGCCCGAGATCGAGCGCACGCCAGCCGGCTTTGTGATCACCGACAAGACGCTGCAATCCTCGGTCAAGGGCATCTTCTCCGCCGGAGATGTGCGCCTGGGGGCGACGGCGCAGGCGGTGGCGGCGGCGGGTGAGGGCGCAACGGCAGCGCTGATGATCCGCGATTATTTGAGAAATTTGTAGGCTGTCAGTTCTCAGTTTTCAGTTGTCGGTTATCAGTTAATCAGGCTTTGCGCTTCTGTGTGCCATCCTAGCGGAGCGAGCCGCCGTGGAAGAGCAGGGTGTAGATGGGTTGACCGCAGAAGTCGATCCATTCCTGACCGCTGAACTGCTGGAGGGCGCCGCTCCGCTGGCAGCGGAAGGTATACGAGCCGGACTGGTGCAGGCGCGGGCCGCGGTAGGGCGCCTCGGGTGGGACGAGCAGCAGCGCTTCCTTCAGAAAGGGTGAAAAGCCTTCGGGAATCTCGTCTGCCAGCATCCAGCCGTAATAATTCATCGCCCATACGGGCTGTCCGGCGTGCCAGACGGCTTCTTCGCCGGCGAAGCGCAGCCCGCCCAGGTAACTGTCCAGGTAGAAAAAATCGCCTTCCTGGTAGGGCAGGTCCTGGGAAGCCGGGCGCGATGAGGCGCTGGCGTGAACACCAGCGGCGTAGGTGCTGCGTTTGGCGCGCAGCAGGAACTCCACAAAGCCTTCGGGCAGGCTCATACCGCGCTCCAGGGGTAGCTCCAGCCGTGCGCGAAAGCGTGCTTGCGCAGCTCAGCCAGGGCGGCTTCATCCAGCAAGATGCCGTCAGAAACGGCGGCGTTGGCTTCGACATGCGCAACGCGGCGCATGCCGGGGATGACGGTGGTAGTGGCGGGATGGCTGAGGGTGAACTTGAGCGCCAGCGCAGCCAGCGTGGGGCGATCGGGGGCAAGGAAGGGTTTCAGCGCCTCCACGCGCCGGCCAGCCTCCGCCAGGCGCTCGGGCGTCAGCCATTTGGCGCGCCAGTCGCCCGGCTCGAAGATATGCCCCGGCGGCAGCGCGCCGCTGAGCAGGCCTTCTTCGAAAGGCACGCGCACCAGTATGCCGGTCTGACTCTCCAGCACGGCGGGGAAGAGTTGCTCGGCCGGGCGCTGCTCGAAGATGTTGTAGATGACCTGGATGCTGTCCACCAGCCCGGAGCGGCCCAGGTTGACCCCGCCGTAGGGGTCCCAGTCGTTGACCGAGACGCCGCAGGCGCGGATTTTGCCCTGCTGCTTGAGCTTCATGAAAGCCTCGTGCCACTCGTCCTGCCCGGTGTAGGGATCGGTCCAGGCGTGCAGCTGCTGCAGGTCGAGATAATCCGTGCCGAGTTTTTGGAGCGAGCGCTCGGTGCAGGCGATGATCCACTCGGCGGGGAAGGTCTCGGACAGCGGCTCGTGGGGCTGGACAGGCCAGCGGAAGGACTTGGGCGGCACCTTGCTGGCGATGACCACCTGGTCGCGGCGGTGCTTGAAGGCGCGCCCGATCAGCTCCTCGGAGTGGCCGTCGCCGTAGGCGTAAGCGGTGTCGTAGAAGTTGATGCCCAGATCGAAGGCGCGCTGCAGCGCAGCCAGGGCGGCGGCGTCATCGGTGGGTCCCCAGCCGCCGCCGATGCCCCAGGCGCCAAAGCCCACTTCGCTGATCTGAATGCTGGTCTTGCCAAGTGCGCGGTATTGCATGCTGACCTCCGATAGAATGATGAATGAATGAAGGGATTATACAATCGTTTTTGGGTCAGGAAAATGGGAAATGTGTCTGTGAATTGTGAATTAGGCGTTGTGATTCGGGAGTGGGTAGAAAACTGTCCGCTGCTCGTGAGGGCGGGGTAAAAAGTGCCGTGGCTAAAAGGACGATTTCATCTCACCCCGGTAAACTCTACTTGCAGGTTTATGCCTGGTCGGGTAAAGTATGGGATATTGATCATCGATGGATCGGGAGGCTGCGGCATGACCCAAAAAACCATCTACCACCGCATGAAAGCCTTCAACGCGCGAATGGCCGCCAACAACCGGCGAGGGATCGGCCCCACGCGCATCATCCTGCTTTTGACCACCATCGGGCGAAAATCCGGGTTGCCGCGGGTGACCCCATTACAATACGAAGAGGCGGATGGGCTTTTTTACATCGCCTCAGCCCGCGGGCAGGCCGCCGACTGGTTCAAGAACCTTCGGGCAAACCCTCGCGTGCATGTCCGCGTGCGCCAGCGCGAATTTGACGCCGTCGCCGAGGCGGTCACCGACCCGGCGCGCATCGCTGATTTCCTCGAGCTGCGCCTGCGCCGCCATCCGCTGATGGTTCGGCTGATCCTCTGGCTGGCGGACGGGCTGCCGCTACGTTTCACCCGCGCCGACCTGGAGAAATTGTGCCAACACAAGGCGATGACCATCCTGACCCCGCAACCGCCGGTGAGTTGAGCGGGTGATTCAATATTCAAAAATGGTCCATGCTCAACACCGACCATTTCTTCGACTGCCTCATTTGGCTGTATAATCGGTAAAACCACTCATCGCCAGGGAGAGATGACCCATGCCCGACATGACCTCGCGCCAGCGCCTGCTGGCCGTCCTCAACCGCCAGCCGGCTGACCGCATCCCGTGCTGCTTCATGAGCTTTACTGCGCTGCGCAACCGCTGCAACGACGATTGGTACGCGCTGGCGCTGGCCGAGCAGGAGCTGGGGCTGGACCCGATGCTGTTCATCCCCAGCGCGCCGCGCCGCGAGCGCAAAGAACACCCCGAGCTGCGCGGGCTGCCGGTGCGCTTCGACCCGGCTGTGCGCACGGTGGAATGGCGCGATGGGGATGTGCTGCACAAGGAATATCACACCCCGGCTGGCGTGCTTTCGACCAGCGTGCGCATCTCGGACGACTGGCCGCACGGCGACCACATCCCCTTCATGGACGACTACCAGGTGCCGCGCGCGCTCAAGCCGTTGGTCACCGGGCCCGCAGACCTGCCCGCGCTGGCTTATTTACTCACCCCGCCCTCCGGCGAGGATGTCTCCCGCTTCTGGCAGGAAGCCCAGAAAGCGCGCGCTTTCGTCGAGCAGCACGGCATCCTGCTTTCCGGCGGCTGGGGGGTGGGGCTAGATATGGCTTTCTGGTTGGGCGGCATGCAGAGCCTGATGATGCTGATGCTCGAGCAACCCGATTTTGTTGACGAACTGCTGGGGGTGATCCATGCCTGGAATCTCAAGCGCATGGAGGTGGTGCTTTCGGCGCCGGTGGACCTGTTCATCCGCCGCGCCTGGTATGAAGGCTGCGATTTCATCACCCCGCGTTTCTACCGCCGTGCCATCCTGCCGCGCCTGCAGGCTGAGGCGGCGCTGGCCCACGAGCGCGGCGCAAAGTTCGGCTACATCTGCACCAGCGGCACCAAGCCCATGCTGGATTTCTACCTGCAGGCCGGTTTCGATGTGCTCATCGGCATCGACCCCATCCAGGGCACCTACACCGACCTGCCGCTGCTCAAATCCAGGCTGGGCGGGCAGATCAGCCTGTGGGGCGGGGTGTCGGGAGCGATCACGGTCGAGCAGGGCAGCCCGCCGGAAATCCGCGCCGCGGTGAGACAGGCGGTTGAAACGCTGGGTCCCGACCACTTCATTCTCTGCCCGGTGGACAACCTGACCATCGACGCGTCGCAGACCTGGGAAAACTTACAGGTGTTCATCGATTCCTGGCGCGACTATCTTCCCACTTAAGCTCTCTCCCCGCACTTTTTATCAACCGCAAATCCACCCTCTCTCAGGAGGTCTTTCCCATGAAACTGGTTATGGCCGGCATCGGCAATTTCGGCAGCTATTGGTATGCGCAATTGAAAACCCGACATCCACGCCTCAAGGTGGCGGTGGCTGACCCCGACGCGCAGAAGGCGGCGCGATTGGCGCCCGGCGATCCGTACTACGCCTCGGTGGAAGAAGCGTTGGATGCGGAGCGCCCGGATTTTCTGCTCAACCTCACCCCGCCAGCGGTGCACACGCGCATCAATCACCTGGCCTTCGACCGCCGCCTGCCGGTGCTGTGCGAGAAGCCCATCGCCGAGGACTGGGGCGAGGCGCTGGAGATCGTTGCCCGCGCCGAGCGCGAGGGTATTCCCTTCATGATCGCCGAGAACTACCGCCGCAACCCGCAGATGCGCAAAGCGCGCCAGCTCATCGAACAGGGCGCCATTGGCGGGATTGTGTTCATCGAATGTCGTTTCTTCGTCAATTTCTGGGAGGACAAGGCCTATCTGCTGGCCATGCCCGATCCGCTGCTGCAGGATGTCAGCATCCACCACCTGGACGCGCTGCGCTACCTGTCGGGCAGCGAGGGGCGTCGCCTCCAGGCGCGCTGCTTCAACCCGTTGGGCAGCCGCTATCCCGGTAACACCGCGGTGGCGGCAGTCATCGAGCTGACCAATGGCGCCTATGCCACCTATTCCGGCAGCCTGTCGGCCCGCGGCGCCGAGACGGACTGGATGGGCTGCTGGCGCATCGAGGGCAGCCAGGGCATCCTGCACATCGACCGACAGGTGTATCTGGAGAAGGAAGGCAGGCGCGCGTTGGTGCGCGACCGGCGCGGGATTGACCGGCGCAGCTGCCTGGAGGAGTTCATCGCTGCGCTGCGCGAGGGCCGCCGCCCTGAAACCAGTGGCGCCGATTATCTCAAAACCCAGGCGCTGGTGCACTTCGCACGTCAATCCAGCCTGTACGGGCGGTCTTGCGAGATCAGCCTGTCTGCATAAGACGGGGCTCGGTATTGTGTCAACTTAGTTTTGTAAACCAATCGTGGGCAGTCCCTTCCCACAGGGATGCTTCGCGATCGCTTCGAGGTGTTGCGCTAGAGAATTTCTGGTCAAATCCGCTCAGGGAATCACCCCGTGTGAGTCCCTGAAGGAGCGCAGCGACTGAAGGGACTCCGGGATTTTTTTGGCAGAGCTTTGTTGACATAATAATCAGGGTCTCAGTTTATAATCATGCAAGGATTCAACCAGAATCCGTGAAAAGTTAGCCCTGTCCTTTCACCCAACCTCATCCCGGAGACCATCATGTCCTTCACCGACGGCTGGGCCGCACTCAACCTGGAAATGCCCGCGCGCGTGCCGCGCACCGAGTATTCGCTGGAAGGCCACTGGGCGGTCATCCAGGCGGTGACCGGGCTGGCGGTGGACGCCTCCAGCCCGCCAGAGCAGCAGCAGCGCGCGCGGCGCGCCTTCACCCATGCCTGGAATTACGACCTGGCTTGGTCCACGCTGGTCAGCGACCAAATCTTCGGCGACCTGCGCACCGACATGGGTCATGCTGTCTACGAGGCTGACGGCAGCGACTGGCGCCTGCCGCGCGCCTGCCCATTCAAAACGCCCGAGGACGCGCTGGCGCTGGATTTTTGGCAGGCTTACGGCGCGGTGGACCAGCCCGCGCTGACCGCCCAATTTGAGGCGCATTACCGCGCCAACGTGGCTGCCAACCCCGACATGGTCAACATGACCGGCATCTACACCACCCTGGTCTCCGGGTTGATCTCCATCCTGGGCTGGGACATGCTGCTGCTGGCGGCGGGCAGCGACCCGACCGGCTTCGGCGAGCTGACCGACCGTTACGCAGCCTGGATGCAGCCGATGTACGACGCGCTGGCGGCGGCTGATATTCCGGTGGTGATGGTGCATGACGACATGGTGTGGAGCAGCGGCCCGTTCATTTCGCCCGCCTGGTACCGGCGGCACGTCTTTCCCAATTATAAGAACTATTTCCGCCCGCTGCTCGACTCGGGCAAAAAAATTCTCTTCACCTCGGACGGCGATTACACGAAATTCATCGATAATCTGGCCGGCTGCGGTGTGAGCGGGTTTGTGCTGGAGCCGTTCACCGACATGGGCTACATCGCCGAGAAATACGGCCGCACGCATGCCTTTATCGGTAATGCCGACACGCGCATCCTGCTCAGCGGTTCACGGGAGGCCATCCGCGCTGAGGTTGAACGCTGCATGGCGGTGGGCAAGGGCTGCCCGGGCTTCTTCATCGCGGTTGGCAACCACATCCCCGCCAACACGCCCGTGGAGAGCGTGCTGTATTACAACGAAGTGTACGAGGAATTGAGCAAAAGGTGATCCTGAGCGGTGAGTGGAGATTGGTCGGAGGCAAAAAGTTTTCGGAAAAAGCAAAGGGGCTATAATTAGCATAGATAAATCAGTCCATCTGTATTGTTCGGCTATTCTTGCTATTTGTTTGGTCAAATAACCCTCGATCGTTCTATTCTTTTGGAGGCTCCCCATGCCCGAACCGGTGAACATACAACCCTGGATGAACGAGTTTCTGGCGCGCAACCTGCTGGCGCGCATGGCCACCGCCGACCCCGACACCGCCCAGCCGCACGTCGTGCCGGTCTGGTTCGGTTGGGACGGCGCCGTGCTGTGGATCCACTCCTACCGCACCACGCGCAAAATCCGCGAGCTGCAGCGCAACCCGCTCATCTCGGTGGTGGTGGACATCCCCGGCGGTGAGGAGGAGAGCAAGGCGGTGGTCTTCGAGGGGCGCGCCGAGCTGGTCAGCGGTCCGCGCGATTGGCTGGAGAAGCAGATCGCCTGGATTTACGAGAAATATTTGGGGCCGGAGGGTGTGCTGGAACCCGACCCGCAGGAATGGATTCATTCCCCGGATGGGCTGTTGATCAAGCTGGCGCCCGAGAAGGTTTATTCCTGGAAGGGATGAGGCGCCGGAAACGGGAGGCGATATGAGCAAGGTGGCTGAAATCCTCGCTGCGCTGGAGCTGGGTATCCCGCCCCGCGAGCTGGCCCAGCAGGTGAACTGGGAGACGCTGCAGGAAGGCGAGGCCGACCAATTGTTGGACGAAGCGCGGCGCATGGGCGCCCATCCGCTGGCCTACCAGTTGCTCATGCTGCTTTACCTCATCTCCAAAGAGGACGAGTACACCGTGCGCGTGCTGGGTTACGCCGCCCAGCACCCCGCGCTGAGCGCAGAGAACCGCCAGAATACGCTGCGCACCATGCGGCGCGCGCTTGACCGCTCGCGCGCGCGGATCGAAGCCGCGCCGGATGCCGCTGAACACCTGCCGATGCAGCAGCTCTACGAGGCGGCTTATTTTGCGCTCAACGCCCAGGTGCTGGAAGCTGCCGGCGACGGGGAAAAGGCGCTGCAAAACTTCGAAAGCGCCCACGCCATCTACCAAAGCCTGGGATACGGTCTGGCAGCCGAGCGGGTGGGGTTGGAGGTGGAAAGGCTGCGCCGCGAGCTGGCCCGCCTCCGCCTGGAGCAAGCCGCCGCGCCTGTCCAGCCGCGCCCGCGTCCATCCGGCCCGCCGTTGGAACCCCCTCCGCCGCCTGAAGAAGATGACGCATCATTGCAGCCGCTCCCCGGCCCGTCCGTGCGTCAACCCTTGCGCCCGGCGGCGCTGCGCCGTTCCCCGCCCGCGGTTGAAGAAACCCCTGCCGGGGAAGCCGAGGATGAGCGCATGGCGCTGCTGGCCGAGTTGGAGTCCGAAATTCAGGCTCAGACCGCGCGGCGCGATGCGCTGGCGCGTGAGATCGCCAGCCTGGAGCAGCGCCAGCAGCAGTCCGCCCGCCGCCCGGCGGTGCAGCCCCGCCCGGCTCTGGCTGCCGATGAGAACCTGCACCGGCAGGTGGAGCAGCTTCAACAGCAACTTGAGGAGGAGCGCGCCGCCTATGAGGAGCTGGAACAGAAGGTCAACAGCCAACCCGACCTGGAACGCATCGACGGGCTGGCGGTGCAGCGCGGCAACCTGGCCAACGAGGTCAGCGAGCTGAAGCGCCAGCTCAAGGAGCTGCGCCGCGAGCTGGAAACGCTCAGCGCTGAGCGCGACGACCTGGAAGCCGAGATCGCCGACCTGCAGCGCGAGCGAGACCGTCAGACGGGCAAGGATGCCGGGCAATCGCGGGGGAAGGGAAAGTCCGACTAAAACAGATTCGGCTGTGCGACAGGCGGCTGCCAGGTGGGGATGTGATCGGCCAGCCCGTGGCGCTGGCATAGCTCGGCGCACAACCTCTCCAGCGCGCGCGCATTGGGGGTCGGGCAGCCGTAGTCCTCGCCGTAACGGCGCTCGTATTTCTGGCGCAGGCCGGGGAATAGTTCGTCCAGCCGGTCGTAAAAATATTCCCGCTGGCGGTCGCGCATGCTCATCCCGAACCAGGGGATGACGAAGCTGCCGCCGTGCGCCGCGGTCAGCTCGATGATGCGCGTGATGTTCTCGGGGTTGTCCTCCAGAAAGGGCAGCACCGGCATCAGCGTCACCCCCACCGGGATGCCGCACTGCGCAAGGGTTTGCATTGCCGCCAGCCGCTCTGAAACCGGCGGGGCGAATGGCTCCACCTGTCTGCCCAGCTCGTCATCGGCTGTGGTGATGGTGAAACACACCGCGGCGTGGATGTGGTTGAGTTCCTGCAGCAGGTCGGCGTCGCGCGTCACCAGGCTGCTTTTGGTGATGATGTGCACCGGAAAGCCGAAGCGGATCATCAGCTCCACCGCGCGGCGGGTCAGCCGGTAGTGCTTCTCCACCGGCATGTAGGGATCGTTCATTGAGCCGGTGCCGATCACCCCCTTGACCCGCTTGCGCGGCATCTCGCGCTCGAGCAGTTCAATGGCGTTGACCTTGACCAGGATTTCGCCGTCGAAGTTCTCGATCTGGTAACATTCGCTGCGCGAATCGCAGTAAATGCAGCGGTGCTGACAGCCGCGGTACAGGTTCATGTTGTACTTCAGCCCAAAGATGGGATCGGGCTGGCGCACGCTGGCCAGCATGGTTTTAGCCTGGATTTCGCGGATCATATGCGCATTATAATGGGATTGAAGACGAAAATTGGGATAAAAGGGTGCTCAGGATGCAGGACGACAGAATTTTCCCGACAGATGCGCGCTTTCCCGACCTCTCCGAGCCGTATGCCAGCGCGCTGCGCGAGGCGGTTGCCTTCATCCTGGGGCGGGTGGAGCAGCCGCTGGGCATTCTGGCCTGCGGGACGATCATCCGCGGGAATCCGGCGCCTTCCAGCGACCTGGACCTGTACGTGATCCACGCCGGACGCTGGCGGCAGCGCGTGCAGCGCTTTTTCAACGGCGTGCCGGCTGAGATATTCATCAACCCGCCGCACCAGGTGGAACGCTACCTGGACGAGGAGCAGGCGGAGGCCCGCCCGATCACCGCGCACATGCTGGTCACCGGATTCGCCGTTGTGGAGCGCGGCGGGCAGGTGGACACGCTGCGCCGCAAGGCGCGCCAATCCCTGGCCCAGCCGCCGCCGATGGATGCCTTCGCGCAGCTCACCAGCCGCTACATGACCGCCACGCTCTACGAGGACGCGCTGGACGTGGCTGAGGCGCAGCCTGAAGCGGCGACCCTGATCCTCAACCGCGCAGTGTACGCCATGCTGCACTTCGCCCTGCGCCGCGCGGGGCGCTTTCTCAGCCGCGACAAGGATTTGCTCAACGATCTGGCCGGGCTGGATGCAGAGCTGGGCGGACTGGCGCGCGCCTACTTCGCCGCTGCCTCGCTGGCGGAGCGCCTCAGCGCCGCGGCGGGCATCAACCAGCGCACCATCGCCGCGACGGGTTTCTTTGAGTGGGAAACGGGGCGCGAGGATGTTTGAGATCGAGCGCGTGCCGCGCAGCAAGGAGCAGGCCCGCCGCAGCTACGACCGCCTTAGCCGCATTTACACCTGGATGGGCGAGATATGGGAGCGCAAACCGCGCCGCCTGGGGTTGGAGGCGCTGGATCTCCGCCCGGGCGAGCGCGTGCTGGAAATCGGCTGCGGTACGGGTCACGACCTGGGCATTCTGCGCCGCGCGGCGGGGGAGCGCGGGCTGGTGGTGGGGCTGGACCTCTCGCCGGGCATGCTGGCGGTCAGCTGCCGGGGCGCGGGCAGTGCTGCCGCGCTGGTCTGTGCCGACGGCGCTGCCGTACCTCTGGCCGCGGGCAGTTTTAACGCCATTTACGCCAGCTTCACCCTCGAATTGATTGACACACCCGAAATCGACCTGTTTCTGTCCGAGTGCCGCCGGTTGCTCGCGCCGGGCGGGCGGTTGGGCGTGGTTTCGCTCAGCAAGGAGGGCGGGCAGAAAAACCTGATAAAATATTATGAGCGCTTGCACCGACAGTATCCCCAGATCATCGACTGCCGCCCCATCTACGCCGCGCGGGCGCTGGAGCAGGCCGGTTTCCGGCTCGACCGGCGCCAGATCGTATCCATGTGGGGCTTGCCCGTTGAGGTGGTCGTTGGCAGGGATGCTGCGGTTCACCCGGGTTAATCCCGGGTTCCAGGTTCACATGATCTTAACCGGAGGATACCATGCAAAAGCGACGTTTTGGACGGACCGGACACATGAGCACTGTTGCCATTTTCGGCGCGGCGGCATTCTGGCGCATCAGCCAGAAGAAAGCCGATGGGGTGGTGGAGCGGGTGCTGGCGGCAGGGATCAACCACTTTGACGTGGCCCCTTCCTACGGGCAGGCTGAGCTGCGCCTGGGACCGTGGATGCCGCGCCTGCGCAGCCAGATTTTCCTTGGCTGCAAGACGATGGAACGAAGCAAGAGGGGCGCCGCGGCGGAGTTCAAGCGCACGCTCAAGCGCCTGCAGGTGGAAAACGTTGACCTCTACCAGTTCCACGCCGTGACCAACATGGACGACCTGGACCAGATCTTCGCCCGCGGCGGCGCGATCGAAGCGTTTGAGGAGATCAAAAAAGCCGGGCTGACCCGCTACATCGGCATCACCGGGCACGGCATTGACTGCCCGGCGGTGTTCCTCGAAGCGCTGCACCGCTACGACTTCGACTCGATCCTCTTTCCGATCAACTTTGTGATGTTCGCCAATCCCACCTACCGCCAGAACACGCTCGAGCTGCTCAAGGCCTGCCGCGCCCGGGAGGTTGGCACGATGATCATCAAATCCACCTGCCGCGCGCCGTGGGGCGACCGCGAGCACACCCAGACCACCTGGTACGAGAACTTCACCGACATGGAGATGATTCAAAAGGCGGTCAACTTTGTCCTCTCGCAGGATGTGAGCGGACTGTGCACCGCTGGCGACATCACCGTGCTGCCCAAGGTGCTGGCGGCCTGCGAAAACTTCACCCCGCTCAGCGCGGACGAACAGGAAGCCCTGGCTGCCACCGCCGGGCAGTATGAGCCGCTCTTTGCCTGAGCAGCCCAACCTGCACCAGCGCATTCACAACATGGTGCGTCAAATCCCGCGCGGCAAAGTGGCCACCTACGGGCAGATCGCGCGCATCGTTGGCGGGTGCACGCCGCGCATGGTGGGTTACGCCATGTCGGCCACGCCCGAAGGCTCAGATATCCCCTGGCAGCGCGTGATCAACGCGCAGGGCAGGATTAGCCCACACGGTTTTGGCTACGGCAGCGCGCTGCAGCGCCAGCTCCTTGAGGAGGAGGGTGTGGAATTTGACCCGCACGGCGTGGTGAATTTCGACCGCTTCGGCTGGCTGGGTCCCTCAGACTGAGGTCTCGGCGAGCCGCTTGACCCCGCGCAGCATTTTCCAGTCCATCCCGCTGGCAATCGGTTCCAGCAGCCAGCGGCTGATCTGGCTCCAGCGCCCGCCCGCTGCCGGCGTCCACCCCGCCGTAGCAGACAAAACCGCGTCGTTTATTTTCGCTCTCATGCAGCCAGTTGGACGATAAAGGTGTCCAGCGCCAGCTCCAATGGCATCGCGCTGGTCTTGGAGTCCAGGTCCATGTCCAGCAGGCGGCGGTGGATGGCGACCAATTCAGCCATCGTGAAGCGGCGCGCCTGGCGGATCAACTTTTCAGCCTGCCAGGCAGGGATACCGCCGTCTTTCACCAATAGTTGTTCTCCCCCGTGCTCATCCAGCACCTCGCGGGCCATGATCAACATGCGGAAATGGCGCAGCACCTGGGGGAAGATAGCCTGCGCATCCTGATCCTCCAGCAAGCGGTGCAGCAGGCGCAGTCCCAGTTGAGCGTTCCCCTCGACGATCGTGTCGAGCATGTTGTAAAGGTTGGCTTGCCCGCCCGGCGCGCAGAGCAGCGCCACGTCGTCAGCCTCCACCGCGCGCTCGTAGTTGACGTAGATGAGCAGCTTGGTCAGCTCCTGACTGGCCTGCAGCGTGTCTGAGCCGGTCAGCTCAGCCAGCGCCCTGGCCCCCGCCGGGCTGAGCTGCCCACCCTGGCGTTTTGCCTCTTCGCGCAGCCAGCCCGCCATCTCGGCTCCGCGCGGCTGGAGGCAGTCGCGCACCAGCGCGCGCGTTCCAGCTTTTTGTGCCCAGCGCATCAGCCAGTGAGTGCCTTTGAGCGTGTCCCACTCCTTCTCTCCCCGGCGGTAACGCAGCTCATCTTCGACCAGCAGCACCAGCGCTGTGGTCTCGGGCAGGCTGTCCAGCAGCGTAATGAAGCGTTCGCGGGCGGCCTCAGCGCTCATCCGCGCCAGCGGGTAGGTCAGCACCACCAGGCGGCGGTCAGCCAGGAAGGGCAGGCTTCCCGTCGCCGTGCGCAGTTCCTCCTCGCTGGCCGTGCGCCCGTCCAGGCGGGTCAGGTTGAGGTCAGCCATCCCTGGGTCAGGGCTGATCCGCGCGATCATCTCGCTGACCGCGCGCTGCATCGCCAGGCTGTCATCGCCGCGCAGGATGATCACGCTGGGTTTGGGGGAGGGGGATTGACCGCTGACCATACCGTTATTCTGGATCTTGTTTGATCATGCCGCTAAGAAGGGGAACCAACGGAGGAATATTTTCTTTGATGGTACTCCAGAGAATTTCCTCTGTTGTCTGTTCATCCTGACCTCTCCGTATAGGATACCATAAATTTTTGGAAATCCGTCTCCCCGCACCAATTCATGCAGATCAACCCCTGCGGGCTCGGCTCAGCGATCACCGCGGCGGTGTTGCCCATGCCGTGAGCGGCAGCAAAGGCCGGGCTGATGTTGCTCAGCGCCAGCGGCAGCATGTTGCGGTACAGCCCGCCGTGGCCCACCAGCACCAGGCTGACTGGCTGTTCGGCGTACTCGCGCAGGATGTGGCGGATCAGCGGCTCGAAGCGCGCGCGCATGTCCAGCAGGCTCTCGCCGCCCTCGATGCGCTGCTCCCATTCGCCCCTGCGCCAGGCCGCGTCCACCTGGTCGTAGATCGCCCACCCCTGCGCATCCGAGCGTCCCTCCAGCACCCCCGTGCTGTATTCGCACAGCGCGTCGGTCACCTCAAGCGGCACGCCCAGCTCCTGCGCCAGGATTTGCGCGGTCTGCTGCGCGCGCAGCAGCGGGCTGGTGTAGATGCGCGCCACGTGCGCAGTGCGCAGCCAGTCAGCCAGCGCATGCGCCTGCCGACGGCCCTTTTCGGTCAGCGGGTGCTTCAGCCCGGTGTTGGAGAATTCGCGCAACAGGTTGGCTTCGCTCTCCCCGTGGCGCACGAAGTAAACGCGCATTCAACCCTTGGTCACCACGCGGTGCACCGGCACGCCGCGCCGCATCATTTTTTCGATGCGCGCCAATTGCAGCCCTTCCAGGTTCGCCTGGGTGGTCACCCGCGCCTGAACCAGCGGCCCCAGCGGCATGCCCAGCATCAGCGCCGCGGTGGTCAGCAGGATCACCACCGGCAGGCGGTCGAGCTTGCGATGCAGCCCTTTGCCGGTGCCCAGCATGCCCAGCCAGGCGACCAACCCGGCCAGCACGCCCGAGATGAGGAAGTTGGTGCCGCAAAACGGGTGGACGGCCAGCCCGGCCTCGCCTGCGCGCAGCCGCCCCAATGCCTCCTCCACCGCACCGCTCAGCGCGTCGGTGGACACCGCGCCCACCACCCAGAAACCGATCCAATCCGAGTAGCCGGCCAGGCGCAGCCCCGGACGGCTGCGCGCCAGCACCTGCAGTGTGGCATGTTCCAGCGCATGGTTGCGCCGCACCCGCGACACGGGCCCCCAGGTTAGCAGTTCAGAGAGGGTTTTAGACATATGAGAACCTTTTGTGATGGGTGAATTGTGAATTGTGATTTGTGAGGCGGAATGAGTAATGGGGGAAGAGTGAGGAGGGCTGTCTATACATGGGAGAACGAGAACTGGTGTGAGTGTTACTTTTTTTCCGAATCGCGAATTCCTACTCACGAATCACGCTTCCTCTTGCGCTGAAAGCTGATAGCCAATCGCTGACAACCGAGAACCGACAACCGAGAACTGACAACTGACAACCGCCTACTTCTCCTTCTCCACCAGCGCCAGCGAAAGCGCATCGCGCAGCGAACGGGCTTCCATGATCTGGATATCCTTCGGCCAGGCCTCGCCGCTGCGCCGCACCCGGCGCGGGACGATGGCGGCCTTGAAACCCAGCTTGGCGGCTTCGCGCAGGCGGATGTTCATCTGCCCCACCCAGCGCAGCTCGCCCGACAGCCCGACCTCGCCGATCAACACCGTGTCGGCGCGCACCGGCAGATCGCGCATCGAAGATGTCAGCGCGGCTGCAGCGGCCAGGTCAGCCGCCGGCTCGGTGATGCGCAGCCCGCCGACCACGTTGACGAAGACGTCATGCTCGAACAGACGCAGCCCCACGCGCCGCGCCAGCACCGCCACCACCAGCAGCAGGCGGTTGATGTCCAGCCCGTTGGGCGTGCGGCGCGGGTTGCCCAGGTTGCTCGGGCTGGTCAGCCCCTGGATCTCGACCAACAGTGGGCGCGTGCCTTCCATCGTCACCGCGATGGCCGACCCGGGCGCGTTGACCATCCGCTCGGCCAGGAATGCTTCGGAGGGATTGGTCACCTCGACCATGCCGCGCTCGCGCATCTCGAACACGCCCACCTCGGCGGTGGCGCCGAAACGGTTTTTGACCGAGCGCAGCAGGCGAAAGGTCTGAAAGCGGTCGCCCTCCAGATAGAGGACCGTGTCGACGATATGCTCCAGCACGCGCGGCCCGGCGATGACGCCCTCCTTGGTCACGTGACCGATGACGAACACCGCCATGCCGGATGACTTGGCCAGCTCGCGCAGCCGACCGGAGCTTTCGCGCACCTGGGTGACCGAGCCGGCCGTCGAGCTGATCTCGGGGATGTAGACGGTCTGGATCGAGTCGACGATGACCAGCGCCGGGCTGACCGCCTGGATATGCTCGAGGATGCGGTTGAGGTTGGTCTCGGTGACCAGCAGCAGCCCGTCGGGGAGCGGGGGCGTGCGCTGGCGCTCATCCTCCAGCAAACGCAGCGCGCGCATCTTGATCTGGCGCTCGGACTCTTCGCCCGAAACGTACAACACGGTGTTGGTTTTGGCCATTTCCAGCGCCACCTGCAGCATCAGCGTGGACTTGCCGATGCCCGGGTCGCCGCCGACCAGCACGATCGAGCCGGGCACCACCCCGCCGCCCAGCACGCGGGCGAACTCGCCGATGGGCAGCGGCATGCGCTCCTCAGCCTGGCCTTCGATCTCGGACAGTTTGCGCGGTTGGGAGGCCCCCCCGCCCAGGCCGCGCCCGGGGCGGGCCCGACCGGCTTCAGGCGCACTGGCCACCACCTCTTCAATCATCGTGCCGTAGGCGCCGCACTGCGGGCAGCGCCCCAGCATGCGCGGCGAGGCTCTCCCGCACTGCTGACAGACATATCGGGTTTGTATTTTGGGCATGGAGTAATTGTACACCGGGAATGAAGAAATTTCACCGGGATGAAAGGGATCAAAAAGATGGAGCCGGGTAGGTTGGGTTGAGCGACATTAAAAAACATCACAATTGTTTGAAGCATCAGCGAAACCCAACATTTGGGTGATGTGTTGGGTTTCGCTGGACTCCGTAATCGAATTAACTCATCTATGATCCGCTCAACCCAACCTACTCGCTCCAGTAAGGGCGGGTCTGGGCCATTTTTAATGCGCTCCATGCACTTCCCAGACCCGCCCCTGGCTGGATCGCCCCGGTTTTATGGGTTGATTGGGATCGTTGGGTTTCGCTAGAGGCTATTATCTAGTCACTCCTCACTTGGCCTGCTCAACCCAACCTACTCACT
>CAZCBJ010000025.1:0-26540 GCA_964496705.1 uncultured Anaerolineaceae bacterium
AGGCGATTCACTACAAATCGCTGAATGGACTTTGACCGTACAGAAGGTCAGCCGCCGGCGGATCACCAAGGTGCTCGCCCATCGCACTGAAACGCGCAGCCCAGCCATGCACGAGGCAGTTGAGGAGATAAAAAATGCCGCTCAATGACGAAATTCGCCAACAATTAATCGAAACCGCGCGCAGCGTGCGCCATTGGGCATACGCGCCGTATTCGCATTATCCGGTGGGCGCCGCGCTGCTGACTGCCAGCGGAAAAGTTTACGATGGGGTCAATATCGAAAACGCAGCCTATCCCTCCGGCATCTGCGCCGAGCGGGTGGCGGTGTTCAAAGCTGTTTCAGAAGGTGAGCGCCAGTTCGAGGCCATCGCGGTGGTCACCCCCAACGGTGGTTCGCCCTGCGGAGGATGCCGCCAGGTTTTGGCAGAATTTGGGCTGGACACCATCGTGCTGATTGCTGACGCCGAGGGCAGATTGCTGCTGGAAACCACGGTGGGCGGACTGCTGCCGGGAGCCTTCACACCCGAAGCGCTGGAAAAATGAGCGTGGAGCGCTCGCTTCGCGTCCAATGCGTGGTGCTGCGTCACACCGAATGGGGCGAGGCGGACCGCCTGCTGTGGCTGTACACGCGAGAACGGGGCAAGCTGCGCGCAATAGCCAAAGGCGTGCGCAAGCCGCGCTCGCGCAAGGCCGGTCATCTGGAACCCTTCACGCGCGTGGATTTGCTGCTGGCTTTCGGTCGCGACTTCTGGATTGTGACCCAGGCGCAGACGGTTGACGCCTATCTGGCATTGCGCGATGACCTGCTGCGCACCGGCTACGCAGCTTATGTCATCGAATTGCTCGACCGCTTCACCTATGAGGAGGGCGAGAATCGGGCGCTGTACGCTTTGCTGGTGGACACGCTCTCCCGCACCGCCAACGAGGACGATCCATTCCTGACAGTGCGTTATTATGAGATCCGCCTGATGGATCTGGTGGGTTTTCGCCCGGACTTGTTCCACTGTGTGAACTGCAAGGCGGTTGTTCAGGCTGAGGACCAGTACTTTTCGGCTGAACAGGGCGGCGTGCTCTGTCCGCGCTGCGGATTCAACGCCCCGGCTACGCGCCCCGTGTCCATGAATACACTGCGCTTTTTGCGCCACTTTCAGCGCAGCTCGTTTGCCGAAGCCAAACGCGCCGCGTTGAACACAGGAGTGCGCGCCGAAATGGAAAGCCTGATGCAATACTACCTGACCTATCTGCTGGAGCGCGGATTGAACACGCCGGCTTTTCTGCGCGCGGTGCGCCGCAATGCGGAGCGCGAAACAGGAGAATCAGGCTGAAATCTTTTTAACTCAGAAATGTCTCAGCCAGCAGGAGCGCAGCGAGGGTTTTGCCGTCCAAAATCTGTCCCTGGCGCGCCATGCGCAAAGCCTCGCCCGCCGGAATTTTCTCCACCTTGAGGAACTCATCCCAATCAGCCTGCAGCGGAGACGGGTACAAATGACTGGCCAGGAATACCTCCATGTGCTCGGTCGAATAACCCGGCGCCATAAAAAATTCGCCCAGTGGATGCAGCTCGCCGGCCGCCATGCCAATTTCTTCTCGAATTTCTCGCGCCGCACCTGCCGAGGGATCCTCTCCCTGCTCCAGCACACCGGCGGGCAGCTCCAATAGCTGGCTCATCGACCCCAGGCGAAACTGGCGCACAAACCAGATGCAGCCTGCCTCATCCAGTGGCACCACCGTGACCGCGCCGTTGTGAACCACCAGGTCATAGCTGCGCTGGCGATCATCCGGCAGGGTCAGCAGGACATTCTCAACCGCGAATACCCGCCCCTGATAGATGTTTTTGCGCTCCAGGATTTGATAGCTCATATTCACACCTCTTAAAACAGGACACCAGGGCACAGCAAGCGCCTTGGTGTCCGGGGTTCATGTTGGTTTCAGACGAACGCTGCGGCTCAGGGGATGCGCAGCGCCTGGCCAGCTTCCAGCTTCTTGCTGGTCAGACCGTTGGCCTCCATGATGTCTTCCGGCAGCAGATCGCCGAAGTAGCACGCAATCGTATTGAGGGTATCGCCGGCTTTGACCGTGTAGCTGGTGGGGTGTGAATGCCAGGCGCGGGCGCCTGCGCTCCAGGTGCCGGTCTGCGGAATTTTGAGAACGGTGCCGGCTGGCGGGCGGGAATCATTGCCCAGGCCATTGAGCGAAAGCAGCATCCCCACATCCAGGTTA
This sequence comes from uncultured Anaerolineaceae bacterium, assembly GCA_964496705.1. Taxonomy (GTDB): domain Bacteria; phylum Chloroflexota; class Anaerolineae; order Anaerolineales; family Anaerolineaceae; genus CAZCBJ01. Next base: position 2,220 of record CAZCBJ010000025.1, read on the forward strand.
TAGCGGCGGGCAATACAGTAGGGCCATTCTCCAGCCTGCAGCGTGTAAGTCGCCGGGCGAGGCGGATTGGGGTTGGGCTTGTAATTGGCATCCCCCGCGTCATTATCCTCTTTGGAGGATTCCTTGGTGGGCTTGGGTTGAGGTTTGGGGGTGTTCTGCACCACAGGCTTTGGCTCCTGAGTGGCCTCGCCTTGAGAATTAAGCGCAGCAGCGGTCTGGGTGGCCTTGATGATTTCCGCCACCAGTGAATCCTGGGTCGCATCGGGGGCTGTCTCTGTTTCCAGCGCAGCCGCCTTTGCGGAGGGCGGTGGGGTTGAGGCTTTCAAGGTGCAGCCGGCCAGCGCAAAACTCACCAGCACCAACAAGATCAGCAAGATTGTCGATTTTCTTAGCATTTGCTCCGTCTCCTTCTCTGAGAGGCTGCAAGCCGACAGAGATTCATATCGAACATCCGTGTTATTAAAGATACTAGCATAACCCTTTCGTCACGTCAAGCGAACCGCGCGCATCATTATCCGGGCATGCCGCACTGCAACTATGGCAAGATGTCACCGCCAAGCGATGACTTTCAACCGTTTGATGAACAACCTTCTTCAGGTAAACTAGCGCATGGACTGAACAAACACTCACAAAGCGCGTTTCAGTCTCCTCCTTTGGCGAAACCTCCACCGGATTTCCTCCGCATTCCGGTGGAGGTTTATTATTCATTCAAACGGTGACCAGGGGCAGCACGATGGTCACAGTGGTGCCAACACCGGAGGTGGATTCGATCCAGATACGGCCCTGATGAGCTTCAACGATGGTCTTGACGATGGCCAGTCCAAGCCCGGTTCCTGGCACCATGTCGCCCACGTTGCTGGCGCGGTAGAATTTGTCAAAAACAAAGGGCAGTTCCTCGGAGGGAATACCGATGCCGTTATCCTGCACCCGGAAGATGATCTGGTCTTCCTCGACATCAACCCGCAGCATCACCACCCCTTCGGATGGGGTGTATTTGATCGCATTATCAATCAGGTTGTCAATCAACTGGCGCATTTGCACCGGGTTGGCAAACAGCGGCGGAACCTTGTCAGGTAACCTGAGCTTAATCTCGCGCGTTTTATTGGCTTGCTGAGAACGCGAGCTGTCCACCGCATAGCGGATTATTTGATCCAGGTAGACCGTCTCGCGGCGGTTATCAAAACCGGCTTCGATGCGCCCAAGGTTAAGCAGATCATTGACCAGCGAGGTGATGTGATGGACGCTGGCCTGCACGCGCTTGATGAAATCGCGCTGCATGTCATTGACCGAACCGGCGCGCTCGATCAGCTCAACATATCCGAGAATGGCGGTCAACGGCGAGCGCAGGTCATGTGACACCGTGCTGACGAACTCACTCTTAAGGCGGTCAAGCCTCCTCATATAGGTAATATCATGAAGTGTGATGACCCGGCCGACTTCGGGGACCGGCGTCACCTGAACGCGGAAGATTCTCCCATCCGGAGCAGTCAACTCGGTCTGGTCCAACAAGGATAGCTGTGGGGCTGTGACCATCGAAACCAGTTCAACTGCCTCAAACACCTCTTCCATCGGCCGGTTGAGATAAGCACCTTCGGGCAGTTGAAAAGCCGATAAAACAATCTTGTTGACAAAGATGATTTCATTCTGCGTGTCGAGGATGATCATCCCGTCGCGAACACTGGCCAGCACGCCCTCAAACTTCCTGCGCTCCTGGGATACCGCCGAATAGAGCTTCGCATTTTGCAGTGCAATCACCGCGTACTCCGCCAACGCCTGCAGCAGGTCGATGTCATGCTGCGTGAACGAAAGCCGGACGGTGCGGTTATCGACACCCAGAACACCAAATGTTTTTCCTTCGAATTGGAGCGGAACATACGCGAGACTGTGCACCAGGTAAGCGGTCTTGATTTTCTGCGGGGAGCTGTTATCCAGAATGGCCGGTTTGCCGGTGGAAAGCACAGTGCCCGCCAGCGAGTCCTGGGCGCGCAGCCGAAAGGTATGCACGAATTCATCCGAGAAATTGCGCGATGCGCGCACGTACAACTCACCGCTCTCCTCATCCAGCAGAAGAATCTGACCCTCCTCGGATTTGGTCAGGCGAACGGCCGCATCCACAATGGCGGTGAGGACGCTGTCAGAATCCAGAGAAGCAGTGATGCTGTGTCCCAGTTGGGCGAGCACCTGCAGCTCATCCAGGCGGCGTTCCAGGTTTCCGGTGCCGGCGCTGCTGCGCTGTAAAATCCATTCGCGGCGCCGCCTGGCCAGCGCCAGGCTCTCCTGAACGGCTGTGGTCACTTCCTCGGTGCGCAGCGGCAGGCGTAAATAATGACTTACACCTATACGCATTGCCTGCTTTAAAACTTCCGGCTGGTCAATCGACACCAACAGAACCACCGATATGAACGGCAGCCGGTTGATCAACATCCGCGCGCAATCCAGGCTGCTGCTGTCCTGCACCTTATCCCCCACAATTGCCACCTTCGGCGATAATTTTTCCACCTGGTCATGCGCAGCCGCCCAGGTGGGAAAACATACCACCTCCACATTGTTGGCGCGTACCAGGCGTTCCAGTAGAAATGACGCCTGGCGGTCAGAATGGATGATAAAGACGGTGTCGCGCGGTGAGTCGGTCATGTTGTCCTTCAACTTTTTAACAACGGCAGCGTCAAATGGAAGGTGGCGCCCTGGCCGATCTTGCTTTCCACCCAAACCTTGCCCTTATGTTGGCTGACAATGGATTTGATCAGGTACAGGCGGATGCCGATGCCCCCAAATCGGCGGCTGACGGCTGCGGATGGCTGCCCCGCTTCAAACAGGCGGGAAGCCAGCCGAGGATCGATCCCCGGGCCGCTGTCCGTCACGGTTATATGCGCCAGACCGTCCCGCGTCTGTTCCAGACGCACAAACACCCGCCCGCCGGGATGGGTAAATTTGATGGCGTTACTCAGCAGACCGTCCATCACCGCTGCGAGCTGACCAGAATCCCCTGCGACCGATAGTGACTGCGCGCCGGTTTCAACATTCATTGAAATGTCGTTCTGATGGGCGAAAACCTGGGCGCGTTCCACCGCCTGACGCAGCAGATCATTTAAGTTGCAGGAAGAGGGTTGTCCGGCTGGATCGGTCTCTGGCGGGTTGATCGCCTCAGTGATACGCCCCAGGGAAAGCACCGCTTCCTGAAGAGCGGCGATCGCCTGGCGCTGTTCAGCCGTCCAACGCGCGCCAGGATCATTGGTGATGCGCTCCAGGGATTGGCGGGCGGCATCCACCGGCGGGCGCATTTGGTCTTTCACCACCGACATGATCTCTATACCGATCTTTTCACCCATCTGGGCGCTGTCCACCCGGGATTGAAGCGACTGGCTCCGCTCTTCAATGCTGCGGAAAAGGCGGGCATTGGCTAGCGCGATGGCAGCGTAATCGCAAATGGCCTCCAGCAGATGCTGTTCACTGGACGAGAACGGTGTGGGTTGGCGGCGCATGACTGCCAGCAATCCCATCACCTGTTTTTGAATTTTAATCGGCACAATCAGCGCGGATTGCCCCAGACTGATGATCTTGAAGCGCTTGAGGGATTCCCCGTAGATGGAAAGCGGTTCGCCCGAAATGGCCACCAGCGAGCTGATACCGTCATCCCAGGGCTGATTGATCCGCTCCGCCAGCGAAGGCGGCAAGTTGCGGTGTGCCACGAGCAGGGTGTTCTTGCGCGCCTCATCGCGCAGCAGCAGCCAGGCGACATCTGCCTGACTGGCTTTGGCCGCCCCCTCGAGGATGCGGTCAAAGAGCAGCGCCTGGTCTGTGATCGAAATGACCGCTTTACCCACCGCAAAGATGGTGGTCAATTCGCGGACGCGCAATTGCATTTCCTGGTTGGCCTGTTGCAACTGCTGGGCCAGCCGTTCACGCTCACGGCGCTCGCGCACCAGCTTGAGCACCCGTTCGACCACAGCAATCACCTCAGCTTCGCGCAGCGGCCAGAGCAGATAATCAGCCGCCCCCACGCGGAAAGCCTGAATGACCTCCGACTCACCGCCCTTCTTCCCGATGACAATCACCGGAATCTGAACCCCCTGCGAATTAAGCGCCACCATCAGATCCTTTCCGCTCAATCCGGGCAGGTCAAGATTAACGACGATGATATCGGGCGCCAGTTGGATGGCGCGAGAGATGGCCGCCGAAGCGTCGCCAACCACCTGCACTTGATAACCGGCCGCCTGCAAAGCCTGGCGGGCAACCAGGTCGCTGATCACCGGGTCGCTTTCCACCACCAGGATTCGGTCGCGCAAAGTCTGAGGCATACTGTTTTAATCATAGCATGAAAATTTGGTTTTTTCTGAGCCAAAGGCATATAAGAGTTGTATAAGAATGATAGTAATTCACTTGACTTACCATCCCTGGTCGGCATACAATGGAGACATGGAGTATCGAGAGTATTACAAGGTGCTGGGTGTTGATTCGAAAGCGAGTCCTGAACAAATCAAGCGTGCATACCGCCAACTGGCAAAAAAATACCACCCCGATTTACATCCGGGTGATAAAGCAGCAGAAGAAAAATTCAAAGAACTTAACGAAGCGTATGAGGTTCTAAGCGATCCAGAGAAGCGGGCGCGCTACGATCAACTCGGCGACCAATACGTCCACTGGCAGCAGGGTGGCGGGATGGGTAATTTTAGCGATTGGTTCAGGCAGTCCGGCAGCAGCAACAGTTACCGCGTTGAAGTGGGCGACTTCTTTAACGGCGGCTTTTCAGATTTCTTCAACATGCTTTTCGGGCAAATGGGCTACCATGACCCGTCCGGCCGCCGGCGGACAACCCGCACCCCGGCTTCTGCCCGCCCGCTGGAACAACCCATCACGATCACATTCCAGGAAGCGTTTCAGGGAGTGACGCGCACCCTGATGGTTGGCGGTCGCCGCCTGGAGGTGAAAATTCCCGCCGGCGCAGCCAGCGGGACCAAGGTGCGCATGAAAGCCGCCGGTCCCAACCAGCAGGATATCTTCCTGGTAATCAACGTGGCGCCCGACCCGCGCTTTGAACGCAAGGGGGACGACCTTTACACCCGCCTGCCCATCGACCTGTACACGGCTGTGCTGGGCGGTCAGGTCACCGCGCCCACCCCGGCAGGCAACGTCCTGCTGACCATCCCGGCCGGCACCCAACCCGGTCAGCATATTCGCCTGACGGGAAGGGGCATGCCCCGCCTTCGTCAGCCGGGGAGCTTTGGCGATCTGTTCGCTGAAATAGCGGTACAATTACCGCGTAATCTGTCACCACAGCAGCGCGAACTTTTTGAGAAGCTGAAAACAATTTAATTTCGCCCGCGGACTCAACAGAGTCGTCGGGCAACTTTTATCGGAAGGTACAAATGAAAAAGAAGCTGACCCTGATCGCATTGGCTGTATTGATGGTGACCATGCTGGCATGCGGAACCATCCCCACCAACCTGATCCCAGAAATCACCGTCATGCCAGAGTTTTTCGCCACCGCGACGCCAGCTCCGCTCAACCCGGCACCCCCCGCGCCAGCCCCGGCGCAGCCTGCCGCGACGCGAGTGGTCAATTCGCTCGAGCTGCTCGCCGGACAGGACTTGCTGGTCGAGCTGTACAAAACCGTCAGTCCGGGCGTGGTGTCCATCCAGATCCTCAGCCAACTGGGCGGCGGCCTGGGCTCGGGCTTTGTTTACGACAAACTCGGTCACATCGTGACCAATTATCACGTCGTGGAAGGCGCCGAAGACCTGGAGGTTGATTTTCCCTCCGGGCTGAAGGTGCGCGGCAAAGTCATCGGCGAAGACCTCGACTCTGATTTGGCGGTGATCAAGGTGGATGTCCCTGCCGACCAACTCACCCCGCTTCCGCTGGGCGACTCCGACCAACTGCAGGTCGGCCAGATGGTCATCGCCATTGGCAATCCCTTCGGTCTGAGCAGCACAATGACGCTGGGAATTGTCTCAGCCAAGGGGCGCAATTTGCAATCCATTCGCACCACCACCGAAGGACGCAGCTTCTCGGCGGGAGACGTGATCCAGACCGACGCGTCCATCAACCCTGGCAACTCAGGGGGACCGCTGTTGAACCTGAACGGCGAGGTGGTGGGGGTCAACCGCGCCATTCGCACCACCGGTCAGACGGCTACCGGCGAACCGGTGAACAGCGGGATTGGCTTCGCGGTGTCGGTGAACATCGCCAAGCGCGTGGTGCCGGTGCTGATTGAGAAAGGCAAATATGATTATCCCTACCTGGGCATTTCCGCCATTGACGAAGTCAGCCTGTTGATGCAGGAAGCGCTGGGACTGCCGCAGTCCATCGGCGCATATCTGGTGGAAGTCACCAGCGGCGGACCGGCAGCCAGGGCAGGCTTGAGAGCCGGCACCCAGCAGACATCCATCCCCGGCCTGTTGGGGGGCGGCGATTTGATCATCGCCATTGACGGCCACCCGGTGCGCGTGTATGCTGACTTGATCAGCTTCCTGATGACCCAAAAGAATCCGGGGGACCAGGCAGTTTTGACCATCCTGCGCGATGGCAAACAACAGGAGGTGAGCGTAACGCTTGATAAACGTCCGTAGCGGTTGAACGGCAAGCCAGAGTTTTGCCTGTCACTTCAAATTCACAAGGAGGTTGCGATGTTTTCAGAAAGAGACTTGCGGGAATTGCTGGATTTATCTCCATCGGCTCATGTCCTGAGTCTGTATCTCAACACCAATCCATCCGAAGTAAGCCCAGACGCTTACCGTCTGCGCTTGCGCAACATGTTGAAGGAGGTCAATCTTCCGCAAGACGTTGAGGCGGTGGAACGCTATTTTTCCACTCAGTACGATTGGTCCGGGCGCGGGGTGGTGGTGTTTTCCTGCTCAGCGGCGGATTTCTTCCGGGCATATCCATTGGAGTTACCCGTACGCAACCTGATTCAAGTAAGCAATCGGCCGGCGGTCAAACCTTTGATGGATATCCTGGATAGTTACGGCGGATATGGGGTGGTGCTGGTGGACAAACAGGGCGCCCGCGTGTTCAGTTTTCACCTGGGTGAGCTGCGCGAACAGGAAGGAATCGTCGGTGAATCGGTCAAACGCACCAAACGCGGCGGCGCTTCCAGCATGCCGGGCAGAAGGGGTGGGATTGCCGGGCGCACGCAGCACGAAGAAGAAACCATCGACCGCAACATGAAGGATGCCATGGATTTCAGTGTGCGCTTTTTCGAAGAGAATCGCGTGCGGCGCATCCTGATTGGCGGGACGGATGAGAATGTGAAAAGCTTTAGAAATCTGCTGCCCAAAGCCTGGCAAAGCCTGGTGGTGGGCAGTTTTGCCATGAGCATGACCGCCAGTCACGCCGAGGTGCTGGCGCGCGCACTGCATGTCGGACATGAGTCCGACCAACAGCGGGAGAAGCGCCTGGTGAACGACCTGATCACCCAGTCCGCCAAGGGACACGGCGCGGTGGTGGGTCTGGGCGCAACGCTGGAAGCGGTCAACACAGACCGCGTTCAAACGCTGGTGGTGCTGGAGGGGTTCCGCTCCGGCGGCGAGCAATGCACCGCCTGCGGCTATTTGACCACCATAGACCTGGGCAAATGCCCGACTTGCGGATCCGCGATGACCTCTGCCGGGGTGGACGTGGTCGACCTTTCGGTCAACAAGGTGATGCGCCACGGCGGCAGTGTGGACATCATCCACGCCAGCCCCGAATTTGAGAAGGCTGGACGCATGGGCGCGCTGCTGCGCTATTGAGCGCAACGCTTATCATAAAAAAGCGGGCGGCCAGTCGGCCGCCCGTTTGATTGTGCTAGCTGCCCAGCATGCGCAGGGCCCAATCCGCCACCCAGAACTTGCCAAAGCCGAACATGGACAGGCTGATGGAAACCAGCAGCATGGAAACCCCAACGGCTATCAAGATGCGATCGCGTCGGCGGTACTGCAACTGCTGCAGCCAGGTGCGCGGACCCACCCCAAAAGCGCGCAGGTCCATCGCGTCGATGATGTCCTCGCTGCCGGCGATGGCATGGATGGTGACCGGCACCACCAACGGCGCCAGCTTGCGCACTTGATTCAGGATGCCGCCGCTCAGTTTTTCCACCTCATACCCTCGGGCGCGCTGCGCGTCCATCGTCAGGGAGAAATCTCGCCCGAAAGTGGGGATAAAGCGCATGGTCAGATCCATCGCATAGGCGATCTTGTCCGGCAGACCCAGCCCGCGGAAGGTCACCCCATACAGCGAAGGGTCCAGCGAGTAAGGGATCAGGATGGTCATGCTGGCCAGGCTGAACACACGCACCAGCATGCTGAGCGCATAAAAGGTCTTTTCCAGGGTGATGCGCAGCAGCGGCGTCCAGCCCAGGATTTGAAAGGGCGCCTGCCAGCGGGTGATCTCATGCTCCACGGTGTACAGCTCAATCCCGCCGCGACCGGTGAAAAAGGTGAGCACCGAGAAGAAGATCACAAAGCCGCCGATGAACAGCCAGGCGCGCGCCATTTCGCGCCAGCGGATGCCCGAGGTGAAGACCACGAACAGAGCCACTGCCAGCAGAACGCCGAGGTAGCGCAGGTCCCAGAAAAAGATGGTGCAGGCGATAAAACAGGCATAGAAAATCAACCAGGCTCGCGGATCAAAGGACTGGATGAAGGATTCTCGCTTGCGGTATCGCCAGGTGACCAGCATGCGTGCAGGTTCCCGAAAAGGTCAGCGCTCAGCGCCCGGTCTGGCGCTGCACGGCTGCATAAGCCACCACCAGGATGGGCACCAGGATGGCCGCGAAGATCAGGTTCGGCCCGGCTGCCGGGAGGAACTCGCCCACCAGCGCCACCGCAGGGGGATAACCGTTGATCCAGATGTCCGAAACGGCGGCGAAGCCGATGCCGATCAGGTTGCCCAGCATACTCCACAACACCGCTGCGGCCACGTCGATGTTCTTGCCGAAAACGAATCGCACGATCAACACCAGCACCAGACCAATCACCACCGACAGACCGGCGAAGAGCGTGATGGGCTGGTCGCCAAAGACATCCTCGGGCGGGTTGAAGTACATCATGTTGGGGATGTTTTTGTTCAGGAAATAGATCAGCGTGACGAGGACGGCCAGGGCGGCTGAGATGATCAACACGGTGTCCATGCTCTTCTTCTTGTCCTTGAACAGGAAGACCATGCCGGCTACCATGCCCACCAGACCGTTGCCCACACTCCACTGCGGCGATAGGCCAAAACCGGTCAGCGCATCACCGAACATGTTGCCCACCGCGCCGGTGAAGAAGCCCACCACCGGGCCAAAAGTGAAACCGAAAAACATTGGGATGGAAATGGCAGGGCGCAGCGCCACCTGGCTGACCGATGGCACGACGAACACGCTGCCGTTGAACAGGTAGGAGAAGATGGCGTACAGCGCGGCGCCGATGGCCATATAAACCACCTGGCGGGTGCCCACCGTCCACATGGGGTTCTCACGGGTGAGGTAATAGACCACAAAGACGATCGCCAGACCGATCACCACAAACACAAAGCGCAGCAATGCGGTTTGGTCGAGCTGCAGGGACGGATTGATCATTGGACCAATCCAAGCCACCAGCAGAAAGACCAACAACACGGCTGCCAGTGCCAGCACCACAGATAACAACTTGTTTTTCATTTGACTCCTCCTCAAGGTGATGAAAAATGGGCGAGCGCCTCGGCTCGCATGAATCGCTGCGTGCGCGGGAAATGCTCCAGATTGGCTTTAAGCAGTGAGGTGGGCACCAGGCGGTTGGCTGAGAGGCGCTCAAAATCGGCCAGCACCTCAGCCGGCCTGCCGTCTGCCACCAGCCTGCCCTGATTGACCAGCAGCACCCGCGTGGCGAAAATGACCGCTATATCAATATCATGGGTGATGAAGAAGATGGACTCGAAACCGGGAAGGGTGACTATCGACTGCATGAAATTCATGTAGTTGCGGTAATCCTGCCCGGCGGTTGGCTCATCCATGACCAGAATACGGGAGCGCATCGCCAGGATGGCGGCGATGCTGACCCGCTTTTGCTGCCCGAAAGAGAGGGCCAACGGGGGTTCTTTTTCGTAACCAGCCAAATTGACTATCGTGATCGCCTCCTGCACCTCCTTCTGGATGTCATCCGGTTTGTGCTTCAGGTTCTGGGGACCAAAAGCCAGTTCCTCGTACACTGTCGGAGCAAACAGCATATGGCTGGGGCTTTGAAACACATACCCCAGCGTCCTGGCAATTTCCGCCACGCTCAACTGGCGTGTATCATGCCCCTCAATCAGCACCCGCCCGGATTTGGGTTTCAGCAGACCGATGGCGTGCTTGACCAGGGTGGTCTTGCCAGCGCCGTTGGGGCCCAGCACGGCGATGATCTCGCCGCGGCGGACGGTAAGATTGATGCCCTGCAGCACGGTCTGCCCGCTTTCATAACCGAACATCACATCCTCAAACTGCACCAGCGGCTCATCTTTTGGATGCGCGTGCGCCGAAGGCAGCGGCTGCAAAGGCGGCGGCGGGAGATGCGCTCTGGCGCGCTGCATCACCGCCGGAGCGGGCAGCTTGACTTCGCGATAATCCACCACTTCGGCCAGCCCATCCAGGTCGCCCAGATAGCGCACCTCGCCGTCTTGCATGAACAGAACACGGTCGGGGCGGTATTGGAGCACATCTTCCACCCGGTGTTCGATCATCAGCACCGCCATGCCCTCATCGGCCAGTTTACGCACCAGGCTGAGCGTCTCATGCGCGCTGGCGGGGTCCAGGCTGGCCAGCGGCTCATCGAGCAGCAGGATGCGCGGATGCATGGCCAATACGCCAGCCAGGGCGAGCTTCTGTTTTTCGCCGCCCGACAGACTGAAGGTATCGCGGCTGGCAAGCTGCTCAATCCCCAGATAGCGCATCGCCTCGCGCGCCGCCTGGAGAATCTCATCCCGCGACCAGCCCAAATTCTCCAATCCAAAAGCCACTTCATTCAACACTTTCGAGCCGAGAATCTGGCGCTCGGGGTCCTGCAGCACCGTGCCGACCATTTGTGAGATGCGCGAGAGGGGTTGGTTGACCATCGGCTGACCGCTGTAAAGGATCTGCCCGCTCAACTCGCCCTTATAACTGCGCGGAATGAGGCCGTTGATGCAGCGCGCCAGGGTGGTCTTGCCACAGCCGCTGGCGCCAGCAACCAACAAGATTTCACCCGCCTCCAGGTGCAGGGACACATCGCGAATCGCGGGTTCGCTGCGCCGCTGGTAGCGGAAAGTCAAATTCCGGATCTCGAGCGGGGGTTCAGCAGACATAATGGTCTGGACAATCCGCTTTATTATAACCCCGGAAAAGGTGAGTGGTTACAGAAAAAGGATTTCGACCAGCGTGTCGCAGCCAGCTTTCAAACGGCGAGCAGCGCTGCCGTTGACCATACAGACGCTCAGGTAACCGGCGCTGTCAAAAAGCGCCACCAGTTCGCCCGGCTTTCCATCACCGTAGGCGCGCACAATGCCGTCAATCTCCTGCCCGGCGATGCAAATTTTCACCCGCCCATCTGCGGGTAGATGAGCCCGCGTCAGGTTGGTGGCCAGGTTGCCAAACGCATCCGCGTGAATGACCTGACCCGCCCAACCACCCGAGGTCTTCAGCGGAGCAGGCAGAGCGATGCCCACCGGGTCAGACAGCGGCTCGCCCAGCTCGCTCAGCGGGACTCCGTTGACCAGGTGGGCAGCCACCGGCGCGAAGATATCCCGCCCGTGAAAAACGTTGCTGACCACCGGCAGCCAGAATTGCGGTTGGGTGAGGTGCACCGCCTCGACCGCGGCGCCGCTCTGCCGCGCGTCTTCCAGCAGCAATCCCGCCAGGCCGTTATCCGGGCCGACGAAGAAGCTCTCGCCCAGCCTGGCGGCCATCGGACGGCGCCGGGTGCCCACCCCGGGGTCCACCACCGCCAGGTGCACCGTGCCAGGCGGGAAAAACGCCGCGCAGCGCTGCAGGGTGAGCGCGCCTTCCAGCACGTTCTGCGGCTGGACCAGATGGGTGAGATCAGCAATCTGTGCGTCCGGGGCAATCCCCCAGATCACACCTTTCAATACGCCAACATATCCATCCAGCATCCCAAAATCGGTCAAGAGTGTGATGAGTTTCAACGTTTCACCTCCGCGAGGATAAAGGCGCGTATGATTTGAGCATACATTTTGGCGCGATTGAAAAAGCCGCGAATCAATCCGCGATGCAGCTCGCTGGGCGGATGATACACCCCGCGCAAGGGAATTTTCATCGTCCGCCAATGATTTCGTCTGGCTGCCACGGTGAGCGCGGCTTCCAGTCCATAACCGCCGGACGACTCCTCATCCACACTGGCAAATTTATCCGTGCGCAGGCAGCGCTGACCGCTCAGCCAGGGGGTCGCCCAGTGGGCAAAATTGGTGGCAATAAACCCACCCTTGAAGATGCCCAGGGTCATGTCTGTGCGCCCGTCCAGTACCGGCTGGACGAGGTCGCGGACATGCTGCGGGGTCAGGCCGATCAAATCTGAATCCAGCATCAGGAAGTAGGGGGTTGTCACCCACCGCCAGGCCTCGAAAATGGATTGGCCTTTGCCCAGATTTTGGGGATTGCGCAGGGGTAGAATTCGCGGGTCCAAAACTGCCGCTGCTTGCACCTCCGCCAGGGTTGAGTCGGTTGAACCATCGTCCACCACCAGGATGGCAGCCAGCAGGCTGACCTCACGCAGCACCGCCAACACATGCCCCACCCGCCCGGCTTCATTGTGGGCTGGCAGGATGGCGGTCAGGCAACTCACACAGGCGTTGGTTTGGTCAGTCATACGGATATTAAGTATAATTGGATTAAGGAAAAAAGCAATGAGTCCAGAAACTTCGCGTCCATATATTCCGGATGAATGGGCCAACAAAGCGCGCTGCCCGGTTTGCGGCGGTGCGCCGCTTAAAGTCCGCCGGCAGCCGCAAACCGCGGATCAAATGGTATGCGTCCGCTGTCATTCTTCCTTTGAGATCGAAGAAGGCGGCGGGAAACTATGGTTCACCGCCATAGCGCCGGTTCTGGCCGGAACGCTGGAAAAGCGCTGGGTGACCATCCTGGAGGTGGGGGAGGCAGTGCGGGCAGTGATGGCGCGGCGCGCGGCCAAAACGCACCCTCCCGTCCACCGCGCCCAGGAAGACCAGCCGCCCGTTCGACGCGTGACGCTTGCCCCGGGCGCGGTGCGGTCGACCGATGGGCAAGCGCCCGAACCCATCGATCTCAACAACACCATTCTTGTCCCCGATACCGATCGCATCACGGAGGTGCAGGAGCCGGCTGCCCCGCTCGCGCCGCCCGAGGCGGACGCGCTTGAACAATCCGCAGCGCCGCAACCTCCAGCGGCGCAAACTGCAGCAGAAACCTCCGCGCCGGTCAGCGAAGTTACTGAAGAAGAAGTCATGCTGCCGCCTGAGCGTGACACGCTCCCGGTGGATATGGATGAAGAGGTGCCGGTGCCGGCTCCTGAGCGGGTTGACGAAAGCGGCTCACCCCCCCTCCCCTCCGCCGTGGGAGAAACAGTTCTGCTGGTTGGCAAGGACACACTCCCGGTGGAAATGGATGCGTATGACATTCCACTCGAATTGCCGGTGGAGCGTGAGGTGGACGAAGCACCGGACGAATCGCCAGAAAATGAGACCGACTGGCTGGAGAGGCTGCCCACGGTCGAAGAGCAGCGACCCGACGCCCAACCGGCGCCCCAAGCTGCTGCCGCAGCCCAGGACGAATGGATCGCCGTCGAGCCGCTCCCGGCTGCACAGCCGCCAGAGCCCTCCCCGCCCATGGATACGCAAGATTTTCAACCAGCCCATCTGACCGCCGGAGAGTTGAGCCAACGCGCCCACGATTTGCGCGCACTAGGGAACAGCCCGGCTCAGATCCGCGAAATCCTGACCGTCAGCACGGATGCCACGCAGGCTGAGATTCTGATCGCGGTGAGCGAATTGACCCAACAGGACCAAAAGCAGCGCGGCAACCAGGGAAAAACGGTGCGCTGGTTCATGATTGCCGCGCTTGTGCTGCTGGTGGTGATGATGGCGATGGGCTGGGCATTGCGCGCCAGCCAGGCGGTTAAACCGGTTCGCCTGATCAATCTGCCGGAAATTGGCATTGAGAGCACACTGCCGCCCGAATCCAGCGCTGCGCTGCTGGTGCCAACGCCCTCTTACGTGCGCGGTCCCGGCACCGGCGTGATCGCCTCGGCATGTCCCAAAACCGCCCAGCAGGCGGCTGCCTTGTTCGGCGGACGGGTGGAGGATTGGTCCAGCGCCGATCAGATCAGTTGGTTCCTGTTCGCCAGCAAACCCAGCATGGTGCGCGTCCCCGAGAATATGACCGCCACCCTGGTGAGTGGATCAGGAGAGTCCACCGCGCCACTGATCCTGGATGGACCTGCCACCATTTATAACGCCATGTCCGCCTCGATTGCCTGCCGATAAACCGCTTGTGGAGGTCATCATGCCTGAACCAACACCCACTCCCACCGATCTTGCCGGCTGGACGCCGCCGCCCGACTTCATGGCGGTTGAATCCAGGCTGGAAGGGGTCACCGTTTTCGCCCCGCGCCCTGCCGGCGTACCAGAAGAGGAACCGACCACCTACAAATGTCCCAACTGCGGCGCCACAACCAAATATGATGTCGCCGCGGGAGGGGTGACCTGCGAACACTGCGGCTTTGCGCGCGCGGTGCAGGCTGCCCCCTCGCACAACGCTTCCCCCGAGGAATTCACACTGGAGAACCTGCGCGAATCGGAAAAAGGCTGGGGCGTGGACCGGCGTGCGCTGCACTGCGACAGTTGCGGCGGCGAGGTGTTCGTCTCCGAGGGCGCGCTGACCGCCACCTGCCCGTTCTGCGCCTCCAACGGGGTGAACATCATCGCCGGCGCTGCCGACAACCTGCGCCCGCGTTTTCTCATCCCGTTTAAGGTCAAACCCGAGACCACGCGCAGCCTGGCTAAAGAGTGGCTGGGCAAGGGCTGGTTTCACCCCTCCGAGCTGACCACCTCTTCGGTGGTCGACCGCTTCCAGGGCATCTATGTCTCGTACTGGGTGTTTGACGCCAATATCCATTCCGCCTGGGAGGCTGAGGTGGGTTATGAGCGCCAGGAACGTTATTACGATGCCAGCGACAAAACCTGGAAGACGCGCACGGTGATTGACTGGCGCTGGGAGCACGGTCAGGTGAGTGTCAGCGTGCGCGACCTGTTGATTTCCGGCACCGCAAAGCTGAGCCGCATTTTGCTCGGCAGGCTGCTGCCCTACCAGATGAGCGAGCTGGCGGCTTACACGCCGGATTTTTTGGCCGGCTGGCAGGCGCAGACCTACGATATTCATCTCAAACAGGCCTGGGAAACCGGCAAGGCGGTGATGCGCGAGCGCGCCAAAGACGCCTGCTACGACGACATTCCCACCCCGCATGTGCGCAATTTTTCCATGACGGCTGACTTCGCCGACGAAACCTGGCGTTATGCGCTGCTGCCGGTGTATGTGGCCGCCTACCGCTTTGGCGAGAAAACCTATCAGGTGATGGTCAACGGTCAGACCGGCAAGGTCAGCGGGCAGAAACCGGTCGCCTGGTGGAAAGTGTGGACGGCAATCGGTCTCGCCCTTGCGCCGGGCGTCTTCCTGGGTATCCTGGGGTTGATCCTGAGCATCTTCGGCATCGGGTTGCTCCTGCTGCCGGTGGGCGTCATTTTGTTCGTGATCGGCGTGATCATCGCCGTCATCTTCTACCGCCAAGCTGCATCCTCGGAGGCTGCCTGATGCCTGAACTTCCTCAAGCCAAGATTGTCGAATCCATTGATGAAACCTGGAGCCTTGCGCTGACTCCCGCCGGCTGCCGCACCTGCGGACAGGTGCACCTGGTCGGAAAAAATCTGATCGGGCAGCCCTGCCCGAACTGCACACGCGGCACGCTGGAAGCCCAGCCGGCGCGCATGCGCCCCGAGCCGCCTGAGCAGATGCTGCCCTTCGCGCGCAGTGCGGCAGATGTGCGCAACATCCTGACCGCTTTCGTGAAAAGCGTGTGGATTGCGCCGGATGATCTCAATGCTGAAGCAATGCTCAAACGCGCCGTGCCGGTCTTCTGGCCGACCTGGCTGGTGGATGGGGACGTGGCGGGCACCTGGGAGGCTGAGTGCGGCTACGATTACCAGGTGGAAAGCACGCGCCAATCCTATGCCAGCGGGCAGTGGCGCGAGCAAAAGCAAATTGAGACGCGCGCCAGGTGGGAGGCGCGCCAGGGACAAGTGCGCCGGCATTATGACAACGTGAGTGCGCCAGCCTGCCGCGACCAGGGGCGCCTGAACGGCTGGATGGGGGGGTATCCCGCAGGCGGCGGGCAGACCTATGACCCGCAGAAAATTGGCAAAGCCGCGCTGCGCGTGCCCGACCTGCCGCCGGAGGACGCCTGGTCGCAGGCCAAATCCGGGCTGGACGCATGCGCCGCGCAGGACTGCCAGCAGGCCGCCGGTGCGCAGCACATGCGCAACTTCGCCATCCGCGCCGAATACCTGCATCTCAACTGGACTCAGCGCCTGCTGCCGATGCTGGTCACCTGGTATGCGGACGACAGCGGTCAGCGCCATCCGGTGTACATCAACGGGCAGACCGGTCGGGTGGGCGGCGTGCGCATGGCTTCGCAGAAAAAGGGCTGGAAGTGGGCAGGCATCCTGGGCGCGGTGGCGGCGGGCATCCTGCTGCTGGCCGGGCTGCTGGCGCTGCTTGGCATCGCCGTCCCACCGCTGCTGCCGGTCGCCGGGGTGGTGGCCTTCCTGGCGCTGCCCTTTGGCATCGCGGCCATCGTGCCGGCAGTGTGGCCGTGGCAGTGGAATCAAAAGCAAAAGGCGGAGAGTTTCAACCCCAGGGCAGGGAGCAGCTAATTAATTCCGTCCTCGAAGGCATGTGGTTTCGTTGGGGTGTAACACACACCCTCCCGCAGGTTGGAACCTGCGGGAGGGTGCGGTCAAAGTGTTTGAATTAAACCTTCGGATGCAGTTTCTCCCAATCGGCGTCATTCACCAGCGTGACCACGCGGTAAGCCTCGGCGTACTGCATCTCCTTGCCCCGCGCGGCCGCCGCTGCCCATTCGCGCACCGAGTCAGCCGGATCCCAGTCGCCCATCTGGCTCTTATGGGCGCGCAGGGCGTTAACCTTGACCTCGATGGTCTCGTCGATGGAGACATAGAAATCGGCATGGTTGCCCCACAGGTTGACGAACACCTTGCGCACCTTGTGCGCGCTGAGTCCCTTGTCGGCAAGCTCCTCAAACAGATTGGGCTGCCCGGCGGCCGGGAAAACCGCGTCCAGCGCAGCCTGCGCGGCAGCGCGGTGGTCGGGGTGGTTAATGTAATCTTCGCCCGACCAGACGATGGTCGGGTCGCCGGTGATGACCGCTTCGGGGCGGAAGCGGCGGATCTCGCGCACCAGCTTCTTGCGCAGCTCCAGCGTGGGCACCAGCATCCCGTCCGGCTCGCGCAGGAAGACCACATCGCTGACCCCGGCAACCCCGGCGGCGGTCAGCGACTCGGCCTCGCGGATCTCAGCCGCGCGGGATCTGGTCATGCCCGGCTCGGCGATGCCCACATCGCCGCTGGTGCAAAGCACATAGCACACGCGGCAGCCCGCGCGCGCCCAGCGCGCCAGCGTGCCAACACACGAAAATTCAATATCATCCGGATGAGCCACAATCGCCATCGCACTCTCAGGAATATACAGCATACTTTCACCTCACATGCTCGCAAGAGTAACGCGATTTTCACAGCGGTCGGACCGCCATAAAAATCGCGTTGTGAACAGAAAAAACGAAACGTCAGCTGGCCGAAATGTACGTGGCGGCGGTGCGCTCGTGCTTGACCACCGGCAGCACATCCACCAACTCGTACTGGCGGGTGCCCAGGCCGTACTTCTCGCCGAAATCGGTGATCATATAGGGATTCTTGTGGGGTCCGTGCAGCCAGCTCAGCGGATGACCTTCATGGGTGACCACCTCCATGTTGGTGGGAATGTTCTCCTCATACAGGGGATGCTCGCCCAGCATATCCAGCACCGCCTGATCGATGGCAACGATGTCATCTGAACCGAACACACCCACATCCGGCAGGATGGGCAGCGAGGTGAAGCCGAAGCAGTCGCACAGCGGGGTGATGTTGGTGGCCAGGCACAGGTGGGTGGCTTTTTCGGGCGCGAAGGTCGAGAGGGCGATCTTGGTGCTGATTGCGTTGGCTTCCATGAACGAATGGAAATTGACTGCCTGTATCTTCAGACTGCCGGGAGGCGCCGCCTGCAGGCAGCGCCCGCATTGATTGCACGGCTCGAAGTGCAGGTGCAGCTCGCCGGGATGGTCGCGGTCTTCGACAATGGCGCCAAACGGGCAGGCATCGATGATCTTCTTGCGGGTCTCGGCATCCACCCCTTCACCGTTCCAGTAGGGGTCAAAATGGTTGGTGTCGTGAATGGCAGAGCGCGTTTCGCCGATCATGCAGCCCAGCGCCAGGTTCTTCTGGCAGCCGCCGTATCCGTTGCTGGGATGACCTTTGGCGTGCGCAAAATTGATCAGGAAGGTGGCGTCCTGGATCATACCGGCAACCTTCCACTCCTTGATGTTCTTGTACTCGTAAGCATGGGTATAAAAATAGCGTTCCTCCAAACCCGCGCTGGGCACGATCGGGCAGCCCAACACCTCAGCAGTATAGCCCCGCGAGGCGCAGCCTTCCACATCCCAGACCACATCCGCAATGAAGGGAGTGCCGCCGCCGTCCTTGACCGCCTGGACAACTTTGCGCACGAAGACGGGATGGACAGTGGAGTAACCAATCCCATTGCCGACATGCAGCTTGATCACCACCATCTCATCCTTGACCCGGTCGCGGATGTTCAAACGGTCAATGATCAGGTCCAGCTTGGCTGGAAGCGTCTCTTTTGCATCCCAGCGCGATTGACGGGGAGATCCCCAGTACACACTGCTCTTCATATTTCACCTCTTAAATATTCTGGAATAATGCATGATTATAATCGAATTCCTCATATTCAGAACGGTTATAATGGCAGCATGCCCACCGGCGAGCAACTTGAAATCCCGCTGCAGGAAATCAACGGTACACTCGAAGCGTTCCTTTATCAGAATGAGGAGAACGGCTACTGCGTGGCGCGCTTCAGCGTAAAAGGACAACCCGGCCCGGTCACCGCGGTGGGCGGGCTGGCTGCCATCCAGAGCGGCGAAACAGCCTGCCTGCGTGGGCGCTGGGTGAACCACAGCCAGTACGGGCGGCAATTCGAGGTGAGTTATTACACCATCCTGCAGCCCGCCACATTGGAAGCCATTCGCAAATATCTGGGCAGCGGGCTGATCCGCGGGATGGGACCTTCGATGGCCGGCCGCATTGTGGAGAAATTTGGACTGCAAACGCTGGAGGTGATCGAAAACCAGCCGCAGCGATTGAAGGAAGTGTACGGCATCGGGCGCAAGCGCACCGCCTTCATTGCCCAGGCATGGCAGGAGCAGAAGCAAATCAAAGAAATCATGCTTTTCCTGCAGAGCAACGGGATCAGAGCCGGGTTGGCGATCAAAATCTACAAACAATACGGCGACCAGGCGATCGAGATCGTGCGCCGCGATCCGTACCGCCTGGCGCGTGATATTTACGGCATCGGATTCAAAACTGCCGACAAAATCGCCCGTCAGATGGGCCTGGCGCCCGACGCAAAACCGCGCCTTCAGGCGGGGCTGCGCTTCGCGCTGGAAGAATTGAGCGGCGAGGGGCATTGCTTTGCCCTGCGCGCCGGACTGTTGACCGCAGCCAGTCAGCTGCTCTCGGTCAACCCCGAGGCAATCGCAGCGCCGCTGGATGAGCTGCTGCTCAACGGCGACCTGCGCGCCGAGGATGAAGCCATTTACCTGCCCGCCATGCTGGCCGCAGAGCAGAACATCGCCGCCAGGCTGTGCTTGATGAAAATCAGCGGGCAGGACCGCCTGGAAGCCTTTCGCCACCTCGACTGGCCGGCAGCCTTCGACTGGCTGGACCAGCAAAGCCATTTGGTGCTGACCGCCCAGCAGAAGAGCGCCATTCGCACCGCGCTGACCGAGAAGGTGAGCATCCTGACCGGCGGACCGGGTACGGGCAAGACCACCATTACGCGCAGCCTGATCCAGTTGCTCAAATCCAGGGGCGGGAGCGTGCTGCTGGCTGCGCCCACCGGGCGGGCGGCCAAACGCCTGAGCGAGGCGACCGGCCTGGAGGCAAAAACCATCCACCGCCTATTGGAGTTCAATCCCTCGGCAGGGCAGCAATTCAACCGCGACGCGGACCATCCGCTGGATGCCGACCTGATCCTCATCGACGAGACCTCGATGATCGATGTGTACCTGATGAATTCCCTGCTGGAAGCCATCCCATCCGCCAGCCACCTGCTGCTGGTGGGTGACATGGACCAATTGCCGTCGGTGGGGCCGGGGAACGTGCTGCGCGACCTGATACACAGCCAGGCGCTGCCGGTCGCGCGGCTGGACACCATCTTCCGCCAGGCAGAGGACAGTTTTATCATCACCAACGCCCACCGCATCAACCAGGGACACATGCCGGAATTTTCAACCAACAGCCGCGATTTCTACCTGTTCAGCGAATCCGACGCCCAAAAAGCCGCCGACCGGGTGATCGACCTGGTCTCGGCGCGCATCCCGGGCAAATTTGGATTCAATCCGCGGGAGGATATCCAGGTGCTCAGCCCGATGCACCGCGGCGCGGCAGGCGTTACTGAGCTCAACCAGCGCCTGCAGCAGGTCTTGAACCCGCATACGGTGGGAAAAGTTCAGTTGCCCCATGGATCACGCATTCTGCGCGAAGGCGACCGGGTGATGCAATTGCGCAACGACTATGAGCGCCTGGTCTTTAACGGTGATCTGGGGCGCATCACCCAGATTGATCTGGAGATGCACGTGGTGCAGGTGGAGATTGACGGCCGCCCGGTGCCCTACGAATATGCGCAATTGGATGAGCTGACCCACGCCTACGCGGTCAGCATTCACAAGGCGCAGGGCTGCGAGTTTCCCGTGGCGGTCATCCCGCTGGTCACCCAGCATTACCGCATGCTGCAGCGCAATCTGCTGTACACCGCGGTGACGCGCGCGCGCAAACTGGTGGTGCTGGTGGGTGACCGCCGGGCGATTGGCATGGCGGTGCGCAATGATCGCATCGCGGAGCGCAACACCCGCCTGGCTGCGCGGCTGAGCGCTTAAAAAAAAGAAACCCCGCCTCACGGCGGGGTTGGATGTTCAGTGATTATTATGCAGCTGCTTCGGTAACCTGGGCAGCCTGCAAGCCTTTGGGGCCCTTCTCGATCGAGAATTCAACCCGCTGGCCAGCTTCGAGGGTGCGGTAGCCCTCCATCTGAATGGCTGAAAAATGCACGAACACATCCGGGCCATTCTCCTGGGAGATGAACCCGTAGCCCTTCTGGCTGCTGAACCACTTTACGACACCGACGACACGATCTGACATTGTATTTCTTTCTCCTTACAGATGAAACAAAGATATTGCGGGGCAAAGGGGCGGGGGGAATACAAAAGGACGACCTGGAGCACTGCGCCGGGTCGTCCTATTTTTTTCGTACCGCGGTCCTAAGCTTCCTACAAGTCAAAAGTATATCAAATACGACAAAAAAAATCAAGGTTAAGAAGATTAGAAAAATAAATTGGCGGCGCTGAGTACTATGTCAACAAGGTTCTGCCAAAAAAAATCCCGCAGTCCCTTCAGTCGCTGCGCTCCTTCAGGGAATCACGCGGGGTGATTCCCTGAGCGGATTTGACCAGAAATTCTCTTGCCCAGCACCCCAAAGCGATCGCGAAGCATCCCTGCGGGAAGGGTCTGCCCACGATTGGTTTACAAAACTTAGTTGACACAGTACTGAGCGCCGCGAATTCTGATCAGATCGTTTGTATATTACTTTTGAACCACCATGAAGACACCGGTTTGGGTGATGGGCGCCGAGGCATACGCTCCGACCACCGTGGTCGACAGCGCCACCCACTTCTTATTGACCGCGTCGTACCAGAGGATGGCATATTCTTTGCCAGGCTCCACCGTGAAGCGCACCGACATGCCGCTGGGCACCCATTGAATGGGGCCGTCCGGCCCGACCAGGGTGAACTCAAAGGCAGTGCCGGCGAAGTTGCCCTCAAAGCCGGAGGGCAGCTCGCCCTGGGGAATGCCCTTGAACGTGCCGATGGTGCCAGCCAGCACTGCGCCCGGGGCGGCGGTGACGCGCGCCAGCTCAAAGTCAGGCTGACCTTCCACCTTGCGCAGGTAGAGGTAGATGATGCCGTAGGTGGCGCCGTGCAGCCCGGAACCCACATTGATTTCCGTGTAGATTTTGACAATCCGCCACGGCTCTTCCAACTGCTCGGTGACAACGCTGCTGCCCTTCGCCTCGCACATGTCTACATCTCTCGGCGAAAGGAGCGCGCCGGCAAACAGATAAGGACCCAACGCGTTGTAACAGGCGGTCACCTTGACCAGCGAACCCTTGTCAGCCGCCTGGAGGTCCAGACCGTAAGCGCCGTTGCTGTTGAAGGTGCTGTTCTCCACGCGGATATTATTGCCGCGCAGTTCAGCGCCGTCACCCCTGTTGCCGCTGGCAGTCACATTTTTCAGGAGCACATTCCCATCGCTGAAAACGCCCAGACCGCCGGTGAATTTGCCGCCGTTGCTGTTGAATTTGCTGTTGAAGACATTGACTGGTCCGCCGGCGTACACCGCCGCGCCATAATTGCCGTTGCGGCTGGCGGTGACGCTTTTGAGAGTCACCACACCCTCTTCACCACTTCCATTCGTAACGACCATGGTGGGCTGGCCCCAGCCAGACCAAATCGTCAGGCCATATTGCCCATTTGAATTGAAGACGCTGTTGTACACATCCACATTGAAGCCGTTGATCTCGCCGCCCGAGAAAGCGTTATCGGTAGCTTCCACACCGTCGAAGAGCACATCCCCATAGGTGAAAGCGTGCACGCCCGCATATCCGTTGCCCCGGAACAGCGCATCCCTCACGGTGATGGAAGGCTCACTCTCGGCAAAACGCTGGTTGGCCAGGTCGAGAAAACCCCACGTGGAAGAGAAGGCACCGCCGTAGAACGCGTTCCCCTTGGCTTCCACATGGCTCACATCAATCAAGCCGTAGGTGTGCACCGCGATCCCGGCGGTTGGCGCGAATATATTTTCCGCTGCGCCCGACCCGCCGTAGAAGCCGTTGTTATTGAAAATGCTTTGGGTGATATACACATCCGCCGACGAAGGCATGTTGTAAAAGCCAACGCTGACGCCGTCCTCGAAGTTGTTGTTGGCGGTCACACCGTCGAGAACTACCAGATCATCCGCCAGAATCGACAGACCGCTGCCGTGCTGCTCTTGCAGCATGCCGAGCTCATCATCCAGCACCCAGCCCCAACCGCCGTTGCGGTTGAAAGTGCTCTGGGAGACAAAAACAGAAGGAGCCATGAAAAAGTTGCCCGGGCAAACACCGCCGGTGCGGGAAAGCGGGCAAAGCGCAAAGCCGTTATCATCCGCAGTCACCCTACCAACGGTCAGTGAATTGGTCGGGCTGGCCACAATCATGCCCGCTGCCCCATTCTTGGTGAAGAAGCTGTCAAAAATATCGATGGAAGGCGACAGAATATCCGCCTGGGGCGGCATCGCGTTGGGTGACATCAGCAGCATGAGCAGGGTGAACATATCGCCCGCAATCAATCCGGTGAACGCATTTTCAAACGAAGCCACATTTTCGATGTGAATATTGCCGGGCAACGCCATCACCTCGAATACCGGCTGGAAAAGCGAAAAGGTCATGATGCTCAGGCCAAACCCGCCGCAGAAGATAGGCCGCATTTCCGAGATATAAGCTTTACAGTCAAACCCATTGCCAGTCATCATCGAGTTGAGCACGGTCACATTGTTCGCTTCCACCTGCTCTGGCAAAGCGGAATGCCTCGCCGCGGGCGGCATTCCTGCCGCAAATCTGAAGAGATCAAAGCCGATGTTCACCCCGGTATCGCCGTTGAAACCTGCTTTGACATCATCCACCAGCACATCCCCCAGGGTATCGAGGATGCTGATGCCGTCATCCCCGTTTTGAAGTGCGGATACGCTGGTGTTGGACAACGGTCCGGCAGGAACGCCCCATTTCACCAGTGAGTCGCCCACCTGCACGTTGCCCTGTGTGCCGGCGATAAATATTCCATCCAATCCGTTCCCATTGGAGATCACCTCATCCACGTAGATATCGCCGCGGGTGTCAACGATGCGCAGGCCATCCATCCAGTTATGACTGAAATCGCTGTTCCGAAT
>CAZCBJ010000026.1:0-26362 GCA_964496705.1 uncultured Anaerolineaceae bacterium
CAGGAGCCAGGTGATGAACGAACGTTGCGGGTCATATCGCCGGATGGCCTGATACGCGCGCCAAAATGTTTCCTGGGCAGCGTCTTCCGCTTCCTGGGCGTTTCCGAGCATGCGATAGCAGAGGTTATAGACCGGAGTCTGGTAGGTTTCTACAATCCGTTCAAAGGCCTCATCGTCGCCCTCCTGGGCGAGGCGCAGATACTCAACGTCCAGTGTTCTCAACAAATGCTCCTGATCTGCGGTTCTGTCAATATATACGCAGAAATCATGTTTCGGTTGCGCATTATCTCTGAACGATTATAAATTGAAATGAGATCGCCAGGCTTGTTTGACAAGCCTGGCGACCATCAGGGAGGGAATCACCGGATTAATAGAGGATCGCATGGGGGGGGCATGCGATATTCAGTTATCCGGTAAGACACCTTGTACCAATAATGTTTGCTCGGTGTCTTGTGGATAATATACACCATTTTTGTCTTATTTGTATTAAAAACGGCTTAGAGTTTTCCTGACTGGAGACGAATAGCTTGGTTATAATTATCAATGAGATGAAATCCAACCGCACACTGATCATCGGATTGGGAGCGCTTGCCTGGTGTTTTGGCATGATTGCACTGTATTACGTCTCCCACAAACCGCTCACGATCGAATTTATCCTGGTGATTGGCAAAGCGATTTGGAGTCTGGTGGTTGCTTTAGGGATAGGGTCGTTGGCGGGTGGGATTGGTAACCGACTGATGGCAAATCCTACATCATCAAAATTGACGAATATGAGTTTACAGTCCTGTGTTGGGTTGGGGGTTCTATCATTAATTATCTTGATTTTTGGGTCAACCATTGGCTACTTGCGGGTCCTCCTGTTGATTGGGCTCCCTGGGATGATTTTTCTTTTCCGAAAATCCATCAGAGGCTGGTTGCGCCATTTTACCGACCTGCGCCAATTCTGGGTCGATAGCAGTAAATTTGGGCGAGTGATCGGCGGAGTGATTGGCATCCTTCTATTGTTTAATTTGTTGATTGCTTTGGCACCCCCGGTCAAGTTTGATTCGTTGGTGTATCACCTGCTCCTCCCAAACGCTTATTTACTGGAGGGGCGGGTGGCTTATTTCCCCTGGATTGTGATGACCGGCATGCCGCAGAACGCCGAGATGTTGTACACATTGGCAATCGTCTGGGGTGGTAATACCGCTGCGACAGCCCTGGGCTGGCTGTTTGGTGTGCTCACCTTGGTCGGGTTGATGGCATATCTGCAAAATAAATTCAATTATTTGACCGCATGGGTCTGCGCGGCGGTATTACTAAGCGGCTACACCACGACATTGGTGATGGCCTGGGGTTATGTGGACTGGCTGGTCATGCTGGCTGGATTATGCGCATTAGTTTGCATGGACGAGTGGCGGGTGAACGGAAATTGGCGGATGTTGGGATGGGGGGGGGTGTTCACCGGTCTGGCAGTGGGCAGCAAATACACGTCGTTTGTGCTGGGGATCGCCGGGATTGCGGCACTCAGTTGGCATGCCTGGAAAGAGCAAAGGT
Source organism: uncultured Anaerolineaceae bacterium (assembly GCA_964496705.1). Lineage (GTDB taxonomy): Bacteria > Chloroflexota > Anaerolineae > Anaerolineales > Anaerolineaceae > CAZCBJ01. The sequence continues at coordinate 1,537 of CAZCBJ010000026.1, forward strand.
CCTGGCTAAGAGGGATCATCTGGTACGGGTTACCGGCGGTCCTGGCATCCTTCGCCTGGTTCCTGAAAAATTTGATTACCACCGGCAATCCGCTGTATCCTTTCCTGTTCCCTGCCGGAGCGGTGACGCCCGTGCGTATCTCAGTGTATCAGAACCTGGTCCCCTGGGGGAACTGGCTCGACCTATTCCTTTTGCCCATTCGCGCCACCTACCTCGGCCACGACGGAGCGGATGGCTACATGGCGTCCATTGGACCGTTGTTGGTAGGGCTGGGTGCTTTGTTCTGGCTGGGCTGGAGAGGACGTGCGCTGGAGCAGCGAAAAAGCCTGGAGAATGCGTTTGTTATTTCGTTGGCAGGCTTGCTCATATGGGGGGTGGGGAACCGTTTGAGCGGGAATTTGATCCAAACGCGGTATTATTTTTCGATTTTTCCAGCATTTGTTTTCCTGGCGGCAGCGGGATTTGATGCCGTGAGGCAACTGATCATTCCGGGCGTACGTTTACAGCGGATCTTCTTAGCGCTGGTGCTGCTGGTTGTGAGCCTAAACACCATTGAGGTGGGCAGACTGGTCATTCGACAGGGAGTCTTCCAATATCTGAGCGGAACCAGAAGCGAAGAGGATTATATTGCCGACAATTTGGGTTGGTACCAGTTGGCCATGCAAGCGGTGCGAGAATTGCCTGAGGGCAAACAGACATTGATGCTATTTGAAGGCCGCAGCCTGTACTGCTATCCGCGGTGCGCGCCGGATGAAATATTGGACCGGTGGAAACGAGAACTACATGAGTTTAAATCTGCGCAGGCAATTCGCATGCACTGGAAAGAATTGGGCTTTACCCATATTTTATATTACCGATCCGGGGCCGAATTTCTGGTCGAAGCCGGCGACCCGCACCATACAGCCGATGACCTGGCTGAGCTACAGGCTTTTTTGAAGACTTTGCCAGCACCAATTGACTTTGGGGCAGTTTACCAGCTATACTCATTAGAATGATGCTTGATATCCAGGAGAGACGAGATGGCAATCAATAAAAATTTCTTTTTGGGGGGAGTGGTGGATCGCAATACCGGAAAATTGACCGAGGGCAAACTTGAGTATGACCCGGCCAATCTGACCACGCATGCTGTGATCACCGGCATGACCGGTTCGGGAAAGACCGGCCTGGGTATTATTATGCTGGAGGAGGCAGCCCTGCACGGCATCCCTGCGCTGATTGTGGATCCAAAAGGCGATCTGACCAACCTGCTGCTGCATTTTCCGGACCTGCTGCCCTCCGATTTTGAGCCGTGGATTGACCCGGATCTGAGCGGGCGTCTGGGAAAACCATTAAACACCATCGCGGAGGAAACCGCGCAGCGGTGGAAGCAGGGGTTGGCTGATTGGGGCTTGGGGCGCGAAGATCTCCTGGCATTGTATTCGGCAGCCAAATACACCATTTTTACGCCTGGTTCAACCTCAGGGGTGCCGATTAATATCCTGGCGTCTTTTGAGGCACCTGAAATCAATTGGGAAGAAAACAAGGAAATCATTCGAGAAAAGGTCTCTTCCACCATCACTGCCTTATTGGGATTAATTGGATTACAGGATATCGATCCGCTGCGTTCGCGCGAGCATATCCTCCTTTCCAATCTGCTCGAGATGGCCTGGAGCAAGGGGCAGGATTTGGATTTAAGTGAGTTGATCCTGCAGGTGCAAAACCCGCCCATTCAACGCTTGGGAGCGTTTCCCATCGAAAATTTCTTTCCCGAAAAAGACCGCCTCAACCTGGCCATGCTGTTAAACAACTTCCTAGCCTCGCCGTCCTTCCAAACCTGGATGGAGGGTGAGACACTCAATATCTCTGCCCTGTTATACACACCAGATGGAAAACCACGCCACAGCATTTTCTACCTGGCTCACCTGAATGAAAACGAGCGCATGTTTTTTGTGACTCTTTTATTTGCGGCGGTCGAAAGTTGGATGCGTGCCCAGCGCGGGACAAGTGGATTAAGAGCCATGTTGTATTTTGATGAAATTTTGGGGTATTTACCGCCCATTGCAAATCCTCCTTCCCGGCCTATTCTACTGCGCATGTTAAAACAGGCGCGAGCGTTTGGGGTTGGTTTGATACTTGCCACCCAGAATCCGGTGGACCTGGATTACAAGGCGCTCTCCAATTGCGGTACTTGGGCGATCGGTCGTTTGCAGACTGAAAGGGATAAGCTGCGATTGTTGGATGGCCTGGAAAGCCTGACCGGCGGGATCAACCGCTCGGAATTCGATAAAACCATTTCGGGTCTGGCGAAACGGGTGTTCCTGTTCCACAGCGTGCATGAGCCTGCGCCGCGACTGCTGCAGACCCGCTGGTGTTTGAATTACCTGGCCGGTCCACTCACCCGAACCCAAATTCCCGCCTTGAATCAATTGCCTAAAGCTGCCAGCCCTGTCTCCACGCTGCGTGGTGAAAGTGCGACCACACCCGCATCTGCAATTCCTGCGGCAGCGGTTCAGGCTGTGCAATCCCAACCGATCACACAGGCTGTATCACCCCGGGAAAAGTCGGATTTCTCCACCACCCGCCCTGCCGTCCCGGGTGCTGTCACCGAGTTCTTCTTGAGCAATCAACTGGGGGTCAGTGAAGCCATGTCGGCAGCCCAGATCACCATGCAAACCAATTTACAACCCGAAGGCGTCCTGTACCGCGCCGCTTTGCTGGCGCAGGCAGAGGCCAGATATTCAGCTCGTAAATTTAATCTTGATCAGATCCAAAAACGGTCCACCCTGGTATTTGATTTGCGTGGGAATCTGGTGACCTGGGACAAATGGGTCTGGTCAGAGTTTACCCATGATCAATTACATGCAGACCCGCTTCCTCAAGCACGGTTTGCGGCCGTGCCTGGTTTTCTGATGGATGAGCGCCGTCTACCAGCCATCCAGCGCGATTTCATCGACTGGGTGTACCGTACCGGGACCATCCAGATACAAGCCAATGAAGCACTAAAAGTCTATGCGGGACCGGATGTGTCGACGGCCGCATTCCGCGATCTTTGCAGTGACGCCGCCCGGGCGATGGTGGAGGGTGAAAAGAACAAGGTGGAGGCGAAATATACGCCGCGGATTGCTGCTTTGCGCCAGAGGGTAAAACAGGCCGAGTTGGCAGTTGAAGAGCAGAAAGATGAGGTTGACCAGCGCGGGCTGGAGCAGTTGGGAGCGATTGGTGAGTTGGGATTAAGCCTGATCAGTAAACGCAAGCGCAGTATTTCAACAACCCTGAGCAAAAGCCGGATGAAAAAACAGGCGCAGGCAGATCTCAAAGAATTGCGACAACGACTGACCGCTTTGCAGGAGCAATTAAAGGACTTGGAAGCTGAACGTGATGAAGCCATCCGTCAGACACAAACCAACCTTGCCCAAGTGGTGGGACAGATCAGCCAGGTGCCGCTGCCGCTGAAAAAGACGGACATCTACATGGAATTCTTTGGTGTTGTCTGGCTGCCTTATTATCTGGTGAGAGTTACCAACCAGTTGCAGGAGGTGCCAGCCTTTCCCCGCGCGATGAAATAATCTCGGGTAAGCGCTGGACATGAAGCAGAGAATTCCTTGAGCGCAAAGTATCTGCTGGCAGTGGATATCGGTACGCAGAGCAACCGGGCTGCGCTGGTGGATTTATCTGGCAAGGTTGTGGCGATATCATCTATCCAACTGGATATGATCAGTCCAGTTCCAGGCTGGGCGGAGCAGGATGCACGCGGGTGGTGGACCAACACGGTTGCCAACATTCGCAACCTGTTGGCGCATGAAGATGTCAGCGGAACCGACATTCTGGGCGTGGCAGCTTGCGGGCAGATGCATGCGGCTATTCCATTGAATCGCCAGGGCGAGGTGCTGCTACCGAGGGTGCAGTTGTGGTGTGATAAACGCGGCGCCGGGTTGATCGATGATTATGCACCCCGACTCAACACCTCTGAGGCGTTGAAACAGGTCGGAAATATGCCCACGCCAGCCTGGTGGGGATGGAAAATCAAATGGGTGCAGACTCATCAACCGGATATATTTCAGGCAACTTGGCAATTCTTGACGGCGCCTGCGTACATCGCCTACCAGTTGACCGGTGAGACTGCCATTGATGAATCAGAGGCGTCCGGTGCTTATCTGATGGCTGTGGAGACCGGGGATTGGTCGCCAGAAATGCTGACTCGGATGGAGATTCCGCTGGAAAAGCTGCCACCAGTACGTCCATCGGGGTTGTGCATTGGCAGTGTCACGCCTGAGGCAGCACGCGCAACAGGATTGATCGCTGGTACACCTGTGGCCGCTGGGGCGGGGGATATGCTCGCGGCATTACTGGCTGCGGGACTTACCCGAGCCGGGCAGGCGGTGGATATCACCGGCACATCTGGAATCATCAATGTGTTTTCACAAGAACCCATTTTCGATCCAAGATTGATGAACCTGCATCATTGTCTACCGGGTTGGATTGTGTTCGGTATCACCGACTCTGGGGGTGGATCGTTGAAATGGTTTCGCAATGCGGTTTGCCAGGAAGAGATGGAAAATGAAAAGATTACAGGTGTTTCCGCCTATCAAATCCTGGATCAAAAGGCTGCAGGGGTCGAACCAGGTTGTGAAGGCCTTTTATTTTTTCCTTACCTACAGGGCGAGCGCACACTGGGCAGTCCACTTTCCAAAGGCGTTTTCTTTGGGCTGACCCCGCGCTCCGGCAAAGGGGCCATGGCGCGCGCGATCATGGAAGGCGTGGTGTTTGAATTACGGCGCTCGCTGGAAATCATCGAGGCATCTGGAATGCAGGTCAATCAGGTGCGTGCGGTCGGCGGTGGAGGGCAAAGTGAATTCTGGTGCCAAATACGAGCGGACATCTACCAGAAGCCCGTCGTCATGTTGAAGACTTTCGAAGGAGGGGTGCTGGGGTCGGCGATCTTGGCTGGTATGGCGGCGGGAATATTTTCCGATTTATCAAGCGCCGCAGATCAATTTGTCCATGTGGATCGTATTTTGCAGCCGAACCGCTCCTTATCAAGCCGATATGACCGGATGTTCGAGGTCTATAAAGACCTTCACGACCGCATGCTCTCCCCGTTTGAGACGATGGCGAGGCTTGGGTAGCTTACAATTCCTGGCGTCCTGAGAGAGCTCTCAGCAAAGTAGTCTGGTCCACATATTCCAGATCACCACCCATGGGCAAGCCGCGGGCAAGGCGAGTGATGCGAATGTTGAATGAGTGCAATTGCTGGTTGAGATACAACGCGGTGGCATCACCTTCCATGCTTGGATTGGTCGCCAAAATCACCTCGTTGATTTCGCCAAGGCGAACCCGTTCAATCAACGAACGGATCTGAATATCCTCCGGGCCAACCCCTTCGATGGGTGACAGCACGCCGTGCAATACATGGTATTTCCCGGGAAATGCGGCCGTGCGCTCAAACGCCAGCACGTCCAATGGTTCCTCGACCACACAAATGATGCTTCCATCTCGGCGTTCGTCAGCACAGATTTCGCACATTTCACGACCAGCGCTGGTGATGTTGAAACAGACCGGGCAGAAAATGGTGTTGGCTTTCAGCCCGACCAACGCTGCCGCAAGGTTCTGAGACAATTCGTCAGGGGCGCGGAGCAGGAAAAAAGCCAGGCGAGATGCCGATTTTGGCCCAATCCCTGGCAGACGTTCCAACGCATTGATCAACTGATCAATTGACTCGGGCAGGATCGGCATGCCTGATCCTAGAATCCGAGGCCGGGTATCCCGCCCGCCAACGGCCCCATGCGCTCTTCCTGTAATTTGCGCGATTGGTCTAATGCCAGATTGACTCCGCTGAGGATCAGATCCTGCAGCATCTCGGCATCGGCATCTTTTAGCAGCTCAGGATCTATTTCAATTCCTTTGCAGTGTTGGTCGCCGCTCATGGTGATCTTGATCGCTCCACCCCCCACACTGGCGGTGACCGTCTCCACGGCTAACTGAGCCTGAATGGCTTCCATTTGCTCCTGCATCCTGCGCAGCTGCTGCATCATCCCGCCACCACTCGGGTTTCCTGCTGGTCTGTTGTAACCTTTTGCCATCTTTCACCTCACCAATCAGTTAATTATCTGTCAGGTTATTTTTATCAACGATCTTTCCGCCCAGGTTAAGTGCTTCGTTCACCATGCCATTGCTTTCGATCTCCAAATCAGCCGGCATTGAATTGACCTTGGGATTGACAATACAGCGTATTCTGACCTTCACGCCGGTCACTTCAGCGATCGCCTGGCAGGCAATTTCCAGATTTTCTACCGTATCCATCTTTGATTTGACGATATCCGATTGGAAGTTGAGTACCAATGCACCATTGCGGATGCCAAGCGGCTTGCAGGAATTCAACAACGCGTCGATTTTTGAATTGCGGGTTTTCACCGCCGCGCGAATCTGGTTCCAACGTTGAATGACCAATTGAAAGGCTGAAGCATTTTGCGCTTCGATGTTTTGATCAGATGCCTCTGTCGGTTTGCTAAATGTCGGGGGTTCAACGGAGTTTTTCTCTGCTGCTTGAATGGACACATCGGCAAGATCTTCTGGAATTTTCTTGGCGGATGTCTGAATCTGCGCTGGGGGCGTTTGATTTAAACCCGGTTGGGGACTCGACCGCGGGGATTCAGCCAGAAGTTCCTGAGCCGGTCTGTCGCTGGCTGCCGCAGGCACAACCGCTGACTGTTTCAGCGGCGGGGGTTGTGAAGGTGTTGAAGGAGTTGTATCCGTCAATTCGGCAAAGGCCAATTCCAGCATCAGTCCGGGCTGCCAGCCCATTCGTCCCTCATTGGCAGCTTGATTAAAGAGGCGAATGGCATGGATCAACCGAGAGGGATGGAAAGCCTGCGTCTGGCGGGCCATTTGGCTGCGGATTTCCTGGGTGGTTTCCACTTGATCGGCATTTCCCATGCGCATTAACATTAGACCCCGCAAATATTCAACCACCTGGCGGGCAAACTGCCTGGCATCGGTACCGCTATCCAGTGCTTGCTGAATGCAATTCATGCCGGCTGAGGGTTCTTCCTGGAGCATTGCATTCACCAGATCGATGACGGTCTGACTGGTGGCAGTGCCCAAGATCAACTGTACCTGGGAGAGTGTGATCAACTCTCCTGTCGCGGTTAATTGATCGAGCAGCGAGATTGCATCGCGCAGACTGCCGGTGGACTGTCGCGCAATCAAGGTCAGTGCATCGGCTTCCACCCGCATCTGCTCTTGTTCGGCGATATACGTCAAAGCCGAGACGATATCCTGGACGGGGATGCGTCTGAACTCATACCGCTGGCAGCGAGAAAGGACGGTGGGCAGGATTTTGTGAACTTCAGTGGTTGCCAGGATAAAAATAGCATGCGGTGGGGGTTCTTCCAATGTCTTGAGGAGCGCGTTGAAGGCTGCTGTTGACAACATGTGCACTTCATCAATAATGTAAACTTTATAGGTGCCCTGAGTTGGTGAGAAGTTGATTTTGTCCCGCAGGTCGCGAACATCATCAACGCTGGTATTAGATGCCGCGTCAATTTCGATCAAATCCAGAAAGCGGTTTTCATTGACTGCGGTGCAATGCGCGCAAACATCGCAGGGGCGATTACCGGCATCAGCATCCAGACAGTTGACTGCTTTGGCCAGCAGACGGGCTGTGCTGGTTTTACCGGTGCCGCGCGGACCGGCAAATAAATACGCATGACCAACGCGTCCCGCACGGATAGCGTTCTGCAATGTGTGGACAATGTGTTCCTGCCCAATGACCTGTTCCCATTTATGGGGACGGTATTCGCGGTAAAAGGCCTGACCCATGAGGGTATTTTAATCGAATCTCAGGGGATTTGGTAGCTGGCGCGCAAATTGCCGGCTGAATCAAACAGCGAAACGATTTCGCCTGCCTGCCAGATGGCTCGTTTTTGCCCCCAAAATAATTCAATGACCGTGTCATTTCCAGCTCGCGAGTTTATCTGGATGGCGCCTTCCTTATTTAGAATCAAAATTGGAAAGGTGTAAACATGCTTATCTTGGTCCTGAAGGCTCCATCCACTCAATTCCAAGCGCCCTTCACCCAGACGGTTCAACACCACCGCTTCGGTATCCAGATTTCCCACTCCAAATACGGTCTTGATGGTAATCACCTGCGCGTCCAGCGGTGGGAGGGTGGCCGTCGGCGCAGGCAGCGGTGTGGAGATCATTGCCATGGTATTGGGTGTGGGTATCAATGGGGTATGGGTGCGGTCCCACCAAACCAACACGAGCAGGGTGGTGGTGGCTGAAACCAATATGTTCAGGAGGATGTAAGGCAGCCAATTGTTCTTTTTCATGAAAATCTGTTCTGAATCATAGCATATTTTCGGGATAAAATGGATCATGCCTTATTTGATAGACGGCCACAACCTGATCCCGAAAATCCCGGGACTCAGCCTTAGGATTATTGATGATGAAGAGCGCCTGATGGAGTTCCTGCAGGCTTTTGGCAGTGCCCGCCGGCAGCGCATGGAGGTGTTCTTCGATAACGCCCCGCCCGGGCATGCCCGCCAGCAAAAACGAGGCTGGGTAACTGCCCATTTTGTCCGCTCTGGACAGACTGCAGACGATGCCATTCTGCGGCGTTTACGGCAACTTGGCAAAGATGCCTCCAACTGGACTGTGGTATCTTCAGATCATCAAGTGCAACACGGTGCCCGGCAGCTGCGCGCTACTGCGGTGAGCTCGGAAAATTTCTACCGGTTTGTGGAATATTCGATGAACGAACCGCCCGCCTCTGAAAGCCAACCCAGCCTCTCCCCTGATGAAGTGGAGGAATGGCTACGCATGTTTAGCTCAGGACACCAGGGGAAAGGGAACGACTAACACAACAAAACGGCTGCACCTTGCAGTCTGCCATTGCGTAAGTCATCCAGCGCGCGATTTGCGTCTGACAATCGATAAGCAGTGACCTGGGTGACCACATTTGCCCGGCGGGCGGATTTGAACAACTCTTCTCCATCTTGACGGGTGAGGTTTGCAACAGATTGAATAATGCGCTCACCCCATAACCATTCGTAAGGGAAAGATGGAATATCGCTCATGTGAATCCCTCCGCAAATGACCCGACCGCCGGGTCTGACCGCACGTAACGCGGTCGGAATAAGCGATCCCACAGGGGCAAAGATGATCGCCGCATCAAGTTCCTGCGGAGAAGGCTGGTCTGAGCCGCCAGCCCAACAAGCGCCCAATTTTCGGGCAAAATCCTGTTTGGCGGTATCACCTGGTGAAGTGAAGGCCAGCACCTGCCTGCCTTCATACACAGCAATTTGCGTGATGACGTGTGCGGCTGCGCCGAACCCATATATTCCTAATATATTGCCTGAATCCCCAGCCATCCGATAGGAACGATAACCAATCAGACCTGCGCAGAGCAACGGCGCAGTCTGAAGATCATCGTGAAGATCGGATAATAGAAAACAATACCGTTGGTCTGCGAGGGCATACTCTGCAAACCCCCCATCCAGGGTATAACCAGTAAACCGTGCTGACTGGCACAGGTTTTCCTGGTGGTTGCGGCAGTACCGGCAATTGCCACAAGTCCATCCCAGCCAGGGGATGCCGACCCGGTCTCCTTCCTGTATGTGATTACCCCCCCTGCCACAGCGTTCCACGGTGCCAACGATCTCGTGACCAAGGATTAACGGAAGCCTGGGTTCCTTTAAATCCCCATCCAGGATATGTAGATCTGTGCGGCAGACCCCGCAGGCGCTAACTCGCACCAAAATCTGACCTTCGGCGGGTTCAGGTATTCGAACCCGCTTAAGTTGCAGCGGGGTACGGGCTGAATCGAGCACCATCGCTAGCATATCGGTTGGTTGGGTCATAGAACTCCTATGATGATTATGCCATATTTCCATTTCTGCTTGCGCTATAATCCTGTTATGCATAAAAGTTACCGGATGTTGGTGATAATTTTCGGATTACTGTTTATTGCGACAGTGGGTTTGTTGAGTTATCTGTTCTTCTTCACTGAACAGGATTGGTTGCCTGATTGGTTGAAAGGGTCTCAGACCAGCCTGCAGGTGGAGGTCATTTTTCCGCCAGCGATCCAGGCGGGGAAAGAATTTCGCGTAGTCATGCATCTGGACAATGACGGAACCCAAAGCGCCCAGGTAAACCAGGTCAGAATCAGCGAGGGTATTCTGGGAAATACACGTATGCTCACTGCGTTTCCCGAGCCAATCACACGCATAGATAAACCGGGCAGCGGCAGCTTGCTCGAATATGAGATCGAGCTTGCCCCAGGCGAAGGCGTTGATTTTATTTTCCATTTCAGGGGAGATGAGGTGGGCGATTACAAGGGAGAGATGGTGGTCCAATCGGATGGTTTTCGTTCTACCACCCAACTCCAGTTCAGTATCATGGCGATAGATCCGCACGATCCTCCCCCAACGCCGACGCCCACCTGGAAACCGGCAGTGGAAATTCCGATCCCCTATGAATCGGCGGTTCAAATCACTGCCCTGGAAACGGTGGATGGAGAATTGACGCCTGCCTGGAGCGGTTCAGGAGCCATCATCTCGAACGATGGTTTGATCCTCACCAGTGCGCGCGTTGCACTGCCGGTGAAGAACCACCCCATTGATGCTTTGTTGATTTCCATCACCCAACAGCCGAATATCCCATCCGTCCCGGCATATTACGGTGTGTTACTTCAAGCGGATCCAAGGCTGGATATGGCAGTCGTTGTGATATCCACAGACTTAAAAGGAAAACCGGTTGATCGGGCAGCTTTGAACTTGTCACCCGTGCCGCTAGGCAGCGCCGAGAGCTTGTTGGCCGGGGATGCCTTGAAAATCATTGGATACCCGACGGTGGGGCAGGAGACAGTTGCCTTGGTGCAGGCATTTGTTCGCAAAGTCCCGGCGGAACTCAAGATGCTTTCCATATCGGCTACGGTACCGGGTGGATTTTCGGGCGGCATGGCGATCAATTCAGCCGGCGAGCTGGTGGGCATACCAACGCAAATGGGTTTTCAAGGAGAGGATCAATTCCTCGATTGCAGGATAATTCACGATAGCAATCGGGATGGAGAGGTGAACAACCTGGATCGTTGTGTGCCAACGGGCGGATTTATCAATGCTTTGCGACCGGTGCACCTGGCCCGCCCGTTGATTGAAGCGGCGCGACGCGGCGAGGTGAACATAGTGGAGGCTGACCAACCGATTGAGATCATTCCGGAAGGGTTGATTGTCAGCTTGCAGGATGATTTTTCTAATGCAGATTCTGGTTGGGAAACTTTTGATCGCGAAGCAGGCTGGGGAGAATACAGCAATGACGCATATCGTATCCAGGTGAAACAGGAAAACACGATTCTATGGGCAGTGCTGGGAAAAAAATATTCTGATGTAGTGGTCGAAGTGAAAACGTCGCTGATCTCTCCCACTGGAACCGGGGATTGGGGGTTATTTTGCCGGTACAACGGCGCCGACCATTATTATTGGTTTGCCGTTACGGAGGAAGGCTTTTTTGGAATCTTCTTACGCGCAGAAGGAAGGATTGTGCCATTGCTCGATTGGCAATTCTCGCGGGCTATCACCCGCTACCGTCCGATCACCTTAACCGCTGCCTGTCTGGGAGACAAGTTGTCCATTGGGGTGGATGGAAAAATATTAGGGTCAGTGATGGATACAACCTGGACTGAAGGAGATATTGGCTTGGCAGCCGGCACGTGGGATGAAGCTGGTTTGGTTGTTGGATTTGACGACCTAGTGGTCAGGGCACCATAGCGCTGTCCGTAGATGTGGGTGTTACCTGGGAGATGCGTCTGGACTTGCTGTGTTGGTATAACAAGCCAGCCTGCGTAAATAATAACCATGCAAAAAAGGCGGTAGATATAATCAGCGCAATGCGCATGGTTTGGATGGATTGTTGTGAATAGACATCTAGTTTATCTTGGAGATCTCTCATGATACTGCGGTAACGGTCAATGATCTCTTTTGACTGCTGCAAGTTGGCTTTCAAGCCCAGGATATTCACCTTTGCATTATGTATATCTGATCTGAGAGTGTCAAAATTTGCCGCAGTCTTTTCCAATTCGGTGGCCATCTGGTCCAGCGACTCTGGAACAGGTTCAAGACTTTTGGCCACCTGTCCGATGCTTTCACCCAGGGGAAGCTCAGGATTATAACGCGGGCCGATGAAAGGGACATAGGATAAAACCCGCAATGTACTATCCACCACACTTGCACTGTTTTGGACGCTGACCAGCGCCAGCCGGGTGTCTTCCAGTACCGGCACAAATTGATCCTGCATGGTGCCGGATAGTCTAGACATGGCTTCGCTGGAGGTGGACAACATGCTGCCGGTATCAGACAGAGTGGTTTCAACCAGAACAATGCTCGAATCGGCAGTGGATAGGGTTTCCTGGATGATAACCAATAGATCCGTCGTTGTGAGCAGCGTCACTTGTGCTGCCTGGGAGCCGTCACGGATGGTTTTTTCGATGGATGGTTCAACAATCCAGATGAAACATATGGCAATGATGCTGATCAGGCAGCCCGAGAACGCTGCAAGGATGCGGGTAAAATGTGCCAACCGGCTGATGAAGGTTTCATGAACCCTGTCCTCCTGCAATTAAAAACAGCCTGCCAGAATCGGCAAGCTGTATGATGCCCAACATGATCGGATTAGATATTATCGACGTTGACCCGCAATGACATGGCACATAGAACCAGCGCCGCCTTTTCCTTGTCATCCACCTGCGGGCCAAGGAACTTGCGTGAAGCGGAGGCCACCTTGATGCCGATGGAGAGGAGGGTGCGTTTGAAACCTTCGGATTCTGTATTGGAAACAGTGCGGTCAAGAATGTCTGCGGCTTCACCCAACCCCACGGTGATGTCGCGGGTATCCGCTTTATATCGGCGGAAGGTGCCTTCCAGGTCCATCGCAATGGTGGCCAGAACTTCACGAGCCAACTCATTTTTGTACATCAGGGCATCCTTCAATTCCTTAATGAGGGCATCCAGTTCCTTGTTGTCAATCTTCCCATCCACCTCTGCAACGGCTGAAAAGACCCAAAGCGGTGCAAAAGTGAGGGTTTGCCATTCTGAAGCAGTGAATTGATCTTTGATACTCATGATAATCCTTTCTCAAAAACGATGGAGTAAATTGGTTTTTCGGAACAGGATACCCTGGAGCCAGAAATCAACCTAAAAAGAGTATATACCTTTCCCTTTTGCATGTCAATCAGACCTTTCGAAGATGTTAACATCAATTTTTTGCATAGTATAATCGCTGGCATGGAACCTGCTGGGTGGATTGCTCTCATCGTGACCGTCACGGCAGCGGGATTGTTAATCTCGGAACGTATACGTCCAGACTTGGTCGCATTGATCGTGATGGTTTTCCTGGGATTATCCGGGATTGTGAGTCCTGAGCAAACCTTTATAGGTTTCAGCGGTTCAGCCGTGATTACATTGCTGGGAATATCGGTGATCTCAGAAGGGCTTCGCCAGACAGGCGTCACCCGCCAACTGGGGAAGTGGATGGTACGCGCCGGCAGACAATCCGAGGTGCGCATCATCATGGTTACCATGCTCAGTTCAGCTGCTCTTTCATTATTTATGAATAATATCGCTGCAGTGGGCGTTCTGCTGCCTGCGGTCATGTCCCTGTCGCGTCAAACGCGCCTGCCAGCCTCTCGTTTGCTGATGCCGCTGGCGTTCGGCACATTGCTGGGCGGAATGGCTACATTGCTAACCACGTCGAACATCATTGTCAGCGGTGCATTGCGTGAAGCTGGTTTTAAATCCTTCGGCCTGCTGGAATTTTTCCCGATTGGCGGCCCATTAATCGTGGTGGGACTCTTCTACATGGTTTTTTACGGACGCAAACGCCTGCCTGCCAGTCCGCCGGATGCCAAACTGCCCCAGGTTTTAAGCCAGGAGCTGGCAAAACTTTATAATTTGGGTCGCAGGTTGTATGAAGTGGTGGTTTTGGAGGGGAGCTGTCTGGCTGAAAAGACGCTTCACCAGGCTGATCTGGGGCAGACCTTGAAGGTAAATGTGGTCAGTATCAACCATCAGCGTGTTACCCACTTGGCACCCGGCGCTGATCATCTGATCCAAACGGGAGACATATTGCTTTTACTGGGGGATATCGATCTTGACTTACTGGCACAATGTGGATTATCCCCGACCGACCATCAAGCCCAGATCGATGATGTATCCGTTGACGATGTCGTTCTGGCAGAAATCGTTATCACGCCCCACTCAACGTTAATCGGCAGGACGCTGCGTGAAATCAGTTTTCGAGGACGATACCATACCAATGTTTTGGCTGTGTGGCGAGATGGGGGTGCCTTGCAGTCTGGACTGGCGGATGTTCGGTTAAAGTTTGGGGATGCTTTGCTGGTGCATGGGTCCACTGATCATATTCGCACGCTGGGTTTGCAATCCGATCTGATAGTCCTTCAGGAAGACCCGGATGCTGTATTAAGACCCAAAAAGCGTAAACTGGCGATGGCCATCACGCTCATCACACTTGGTTTGGCGGCCCTGGATATCCTGCCAGTCGCTGTGCTGGTGATGACCGGAGCGGTGATGATGGTTCTCAGCGGCTGCCTGAACATGCCGGATATTTATAAAAGCATTGAGTGGCGGGCGTTGTTTTTGATCGCGGGGATGTGGCCGTTGAGCATCGCCATCCGCACCACCGGGTTGGCGGCGACGCTGGTGGATGTTGCCTCGCATTTGCTTGGCAGCATCACCCCGCTGGGTATGGCGGTGATTTTGATGCTGGTTTCTTTGGTGTTGGTCCAATTTCTCAGCGGTCAGGTGGCAGCGTTGGTTCTGGCGCCGCTGGCGCTGGCGGCAGCGCAGGAAATTGGTGTCGACCCGCGTGGATTAGCCATGGCAGTCGCGCTGGGTTGTTCATTTGGTTTTCCCACTCCGTATGGTCACCCGGTGAACATCATGGTGATGAATCCTGGAGGATATCGATTCCGCGATTTTCTGCGCATTGGAATGCCGTTGGTGGTGATCATTTTTCCGTTGATTCTTTTAGGGCTGCGGATTTTCTGGAACCTTTGAGCCCAGAGACTGTTCATCCAAGGTAAAATCACTCAATGCCCGCATCACCATTCACTTTTGACTTGATCGCTCAGGATGGCAATGCCCGGGCGGGCGTTTTCCATACCCCGCACGGCGATATTCTGACACCAACGTTTGCTCCGGTGGGAACGCAAGCAACTGTAAAAGCGGTTACACCGCAGCAATTGAAAGAGTTGGGCGCCTCACTGATCCTCTGCAATACTTATCATCTTTACTTGCGCCCGGGTGCAGACCTGGTGGGAGAAATGGGCGGTTTGCACGAGTTTATGAATTGGTCATCACCGATCTTGACCGACTCGGGTGGCTTTCAAGTATTTTCCCTGGCTGAAATGCGCAAGATTGATGATGAGGGAGTGACATTCAAAAGCCACATTGACGGCTCGTCGCACCGTCTCACGCCTGAAAAGTCTATTGAGATTCAATCAAAGCTGGGCGCAGATATCATCATGGCCTTCGATGAGTGCGCGTCCCCCTACGACCGGGTCAATATCCACCGAGCCATGCAAAGAACACATGCATGGGCTGAACGCTGTCTGAAGGCGCAAACCCGGGCTGACCAGGCGTTATTTGGCATCGTTCAGGGTGGAATTTTTGCTGATCTGCGGGAGGAGTCGGCCCAATTCATCGCCAGCCTGGGTTTTCCCGGGCATGCCATCGGCGGATTATCGGTGGGTGAGACCAAAGAAGAAATGTGCGCAATGCTTGAGGTGGTTAATAAAATCTTACCGGCAAATAAGCCGCGTTATTTGATGGGGGTGGGTACGCCAATTGATCTGGTGAACGGCATCCAGAGAGGAATTGATCTGTTTGACTGCGTTCTGCCCACACGTCTGGCCCGCCACCATGCGGCGATGACGCATGAAGGGCGATTGAATTTAATGAACGCAGCTTTTGCGCGAGACGGTAAACCGATTGACGGTGCCTGTGCGTGTTATACCTGTCAGCATTTCAGCCGCGCGTATTTGCGTCACCTGATTATTGCGAAGGAGATGCTCGCTGCGACCCTGATCTCCATTCATAATTTGTTCACATTGGTGCAACTGGCAAAAAATCTACGCCAGGCGATCCTTGAGCACCGCTTCCAGGATGCCATCTCAAACCTGATGAGGATTTCATGAATATCATCCAAGCCCTAATCCTGGGAATCGTCCAGGGTCTAACCGAGTTCCTGCCAATTTCAAGTTCTGCTCACCTGGTATTGGTGCCGTTTTTCCTGAACTGGAAAATGCCTGAAGATCAAGCCTTTGCATTCGATGTCCTGGTTCAACTTGGCACATTGGTTGCCGTGATCATTTACTTCTGGCGAGACCTGGTGGCCATCTTCAAAAGTTGGATCAGCGGCATTGCCAAGCGACGTCCTTTCACTGAGCCATCTGCTCGAATGGGATGGTTTCTCATCCTCGCATCCATCCCGGCAGGTTTGTTGGGGCTGGCGATCAAGCCGATGGTCGAAGCTGCTTTTTCGAGTCCAATCTTTACCGGCATCGCACTTCTGCTCACTGCCGTCCTGTTGTTCACGGCGGAGAAGGTCAGCAAACGTAGCCGATCTTTGGAGGAGATGAGGTGGTTGGATGCATTGTGGATGGGCGTATTTCAAGCGCTGTCCATTTTTCCGGGAATTTCCCGCTCCGGGGCGACCATAGCTGGCGGTATGTTCCGTCATCTGGATCGAAAATCGGCAGGGAAATTCTCCTTCTGGATGTCCATTCCCGTCATGCTGGCTGCTGGTGGTCTAGGCACGCTCGATTTATTGAAGATTCCAAACCTATTCTCCTTTCTGCCCGTCGTCGCAATCGGTTTTATGACAGCAGGTATAGTTGGCTACCTGGCAATTCACTGGTTTTTATCTTTCATGATGCGGCATTCGTTGCGCGCTTTTGCTTTTTACTGTCTGATGGTTGGCGGAATCACGATTCTGATCTGGACCATCCGATGACCCACTTGGGGTAACGTAACTATGCCTAGAAAATATTGCCCAGCCTTGTGGATCATTTTGTTACTGCTGTTGACCGCATGTCGTTCAGACCAGGCCAGGGTTGATTTTTCACCCACTCCACAGGTGGTTCGCATACAAATCTCCACATCACTACGCTGGTTGGGAGCTGGAATGAATCTGTGTGCAGCTTCTCAGAATGGCCTCAATATCCTGGTTGAAGAGCGCGCAGCGGATGAGTTGGATCTCCGTGAGGCGGATGCTGTTCTACGCTGGGATGAACACCCTGAAATGACAACCGATGCGGGCGTGCTGGGGTGGGATGAGCTGGCAGTGATCGTCAATCCATCCAATCCGTTGGCTGAATTGACTGCCGATGAATTGCGTGGCATCTATTCAGGGAAAATTCGCGATTGGAGCCAGGTGGAATCGCTTAATGATGACTTGTTTAATCCTATTCAAGCATATTCAACCATTACTGGAGACGATGCCAACCGGGTTTTTTCAGAGTTATTCCTGTCGGGCGACAGGCTGGATTCATTCGTAATCCTGGTGCCGGATGCAGCAGCGATGCGCCAGATGGTGGGGAGCACTCCCGGTGCGGTGGGTTTTCTGCCCAGGCGTTGGTTGGATTCTTCTGTTCGCGAAGTGTCCATATCCGGAATCGATAAAGGCGAATTGCGCAGGCCGATTTTGATCATATACTCGAACTCAGCCAACCCCATATTGAAACCATGGAGCACCTGTCTGGCAGGAGGGATACAATAATGGATATCTTCGTGCTTCCAGGGCGATATTCAATCTGTCAGATGCCCGCTGATGCGCGTATGCCCACCCAGCTGCTTGACGCCGCCTTCTGTTCGATTACTCGAACCAGGGAGGAATTATCTCTGGTGATATCCGAGAGTATTGACATCGGGAATTTCCCGGCGGAAAGAAACGTCAAGATCATCCAGATCGCTGGTCCGTTGGAAATGAACATGATCGGAGTCCTGGCAGGCCTCAGCGCGGTCCTGGCAGAGGCCAGAATTCCCATTTTTGCCATTTCTACTTTCAACACGGATTATATATTGGTCAGAGAAGAACATCTCACCCAGGCATTGCGGGCGTTATCCGAAGGTGGATATAACCTTCGAGAGTGATATTCAATGGCAGTTGTCTTCATCCATCGCAACCAACCAATCCAGAATATGTAACCGGAAAAGTGCATGAATCGCTGGAGCGGTATGGATTTTCAGTTGACACGCATCAGGCTGTCCGTGATGGACAGATACTGGCGGTGGACGATCATCTTAACGATGTAGATATCGTCCAATTGGTTTCGCGACTACCGAGTAGATGAAAAAAGGGTGGAAAATTAATTCTCCACCCTTGTGAGTGATCAGGCTGTTTCCAGATAATTACCCAGCTCCCAATCTGTGACTGCCATGCGGTAGCTTTCACAATCAGACCATTTCGCGCGGGTGAAGGCAGAGAAAATTACTGGTCCCAGCGCTTCTTTCAACAATTGGTCTTGATCCAGCTCGTTCAAAGCTTCAGGGAGAGAGCCGGGTAATTCTCGGATTCCCAGCTCATTGCGCTCTTTTTCGCTGAGGTGATAGACATTGATGTTGTGCAGCGGTCTGGGTGGAGTCAGTTGGTTGTCAATGCCGTCCAACGCTGCAGCGAGCATGACGGTAAAGGCAAGGTAAGGATTGCATGATGGATCCGGGCAGCGCAGCTCAGCCCGGGTGGCTTTGTCCTGTCCGGGGGTGTAACGTGGAATGCGGATCAAGGCAGAGCGATTAGTCTGCGCCCATCCAACATAGACCGGGGCTTCATAACCCGGGACCAGTCGCTTGTAGGAATTGACCGTGGGGGCGACGATTGCCGACATGGCACGGGCATGGGCAAGCTGCCCTGCGATGAAACTGTAAGCGATTGCAGAAAGTTTGAGTTCATCAGCAGGATTGAAGAAGAGGTTGTTCCCCTGAGTGTCGGATAGCGACTGATGGCAGTGCATGCCTGAGCCGTTAATGCCAAACACTGGTTTGGGCATGAAAGATGCCACCAGATCATTCTGTGCGGCAATGGCTTTCACTGTATATTTTAATGTAAGAACATTGTCGGCTGCTCGCAGAGCATCGGCAAAATGAAAATCGATCTCATGCTGCCCGAGGGCGACTTCATGATGGCCAACCTCAACTTCCAGGCCCATGCTGCTCAAGGCTAACATTAACTCCGTTCGCACACGGACAGCTTCGTCGTTTGGCGAAAAATCAAAATATCCGCCCACATCATGTGGAACAGGATGGACGTTTCCGTTTAATTTACGAAATAAGAAGAATTCAGGTTCTGGGCCAACATTATAAGTCCAACCGCGCGTGTTGATTTTTGCCAGCGCCCGTTTTAGCAATCCGCGCGGGTCGCCCTCAAAAGGGGTTCCGTCCGGATGATAAATATCGCAGAAAAAACGAGCGCGGCGCATTTCAACCGGGGACCAGGGCAGGACTGCATACGTATCCGGATCGATTCGTAAATGCATGTCACTTTCTTGAATACGGGCAAAACCCTCGACTGATGAACCGTCAAACCACACCCCTTGATCCAGAGCCTCTTCCAGGCGCTGCACAGGGGCATCAACGCTTTTTACCGTCCCTGTGACATCAGTAAATTGGTAAGAGATAAATTTTACGCCGTCATCTTTAATTTGATTCAATAAAGATTTTTTATCCATTTCTTCCTTTCTTTTTGGCTATTTCTAACAAAATGAGTGTATAAAAAAAATTGAAGCCAGGCATCTACTCTTGACTTAAGCTAACTTGATTGGTTCGAATCCTGTTAAGGTAATTTAGCAGTTGATTGGACAACTGAAAAATAATGCTGCGAGTTTACCATGCCGTTTTGACAGGCGTCAAGAGTAAATTTTTGGTTAGGTAATGATGGTATAATCCTGCCGTTAATTTATTTTCAATCTATCAATGAGGACCTGATGGCAAAAACACAAGTATCCTGCCCACGTTGCCGGCAGCCGGTTGTCGTGGAACTTGACCAGCTTTTTGATCTGAACACAGATCCCAGGGCAAAACAACGCTTTCTAAGCGGTGAAGCGAATGTGGTTCGTTGTCAGGTTTGCGGTCATGAAGGAAGCCTACCGGTGCCTCTGGTTTACCATGATCCAGAGAAAGAATTGTTGTTAACTTATTTCCCGCCTGAATTGGGCTTACCGGTCAACGAACAGGAGAGGATGATCGGCCCGTTGTTGAACCAAGTGATGAATAGACTGCCCAACGAAAAGAAAAAAGCTTATCTGCTCCGCCCCCAGACCATGTTAACCTTTCAACTAATGCTCGAGAAGGTTCTGGAAGCGGATGGGATCACCCGCGAGGTAATTCAAGCACAGCAGCAGCGCATGAACCTGCTGCAACGCTTGCTTTCGATTTCGCCTGAACTTCGCTCTGAGGTGATCGCACAGGAAAAGGCGAATATTGATGAAACCTTCTTTGTATTAATGTCAAGGTTGGCTGAAGCGGCTACAGCCCAGGGTGACCAACAGAGCGCAAAGTTGCTGGCAGACCTGCAGGAACAACTGATCAAGGAAACCGAAGTGGGGCAAAAGCTCGCTTCGCAGGCGTTGGAGGTGCAGGCTGCTGTCAAATCGCTGCAGGAAGCCGGTCAAAATGGTCTGACACGCGAAGCCTTGGTTGACTTGATCATTGCAGCACCCAATGAGATCCGCCTGACGACTCTGGTGAGTATGGCCAGGCAAGGATTGGACTACACCTTCTTTCAATTATTGAGTGACAGGATCGATGAAGCGCAGGGAGAGGAAAAGCAAAAACTGTTGGACTTGCGCGAGAAACTGCTTGAAATGGTGCAGGAAATTGATCAAGCCGCTCAAAAGGAAGTCGATCAGGCGCGGGATTTGTTGGAAAAGATCCTCCGCGCGCCTGACATCAAAACTGCGCTGCAGGAGAATGCCGAATCGCTCGACGAATCATTTGTTGAGGTGCTCAAGGTCGAGCTGGAAAAGGCTCAGCAGAAGAGCGACCTATCGCGAATTGCGAAATTGCAGGAACTGGTTGGAATTTTCCAAGAACTGGCTTCCCCGCCGCCCGAAATTGAGTTTGCTCAAAAGCTGGTGAGTGCAGCCAATGACGATGAGCGCCGAAAACTGCTCGAGGACAATGCGGCGATGGTCACCCAGGAATTTATCCAATTGTTGGGTTCTCTGGCCAGCCAGAGCGAGAGTCAGGGGCAATCCAAGGAAGTTGTGGAATCCTTGCGGGATGCCTATCGCTCTGCGTTGAAGTTCTCGATGGAATCCAAACTGCGCAGTAATTAACCGACCAGGTTTAATCCTGCCGGTTTTCCAGGCGCAGTCCATGCCCGCGCACGGTGACAATATAGCTGTGGCTGGGGTCAATGGTTGACAGACGGTCGCGAAGACGCCGCACGAGCGCATCCATGGCTTGTTCGGATACGCCGATCGCGTCTTCAGCGCCCCAGATTGCCGTGATCAAATCCTGGCGCGGGACAACCTTTCCCTGCTGTTCAAAAAGAATTTGCAGCAGGCGAAATTGGGGAACGGATAATGGTGGGATAACCTCGGTGTTTTTTACCCATACCCGCCGCGAACGATAATCGATGCGCAGCCAGCCGAGTTGCGAGGGCGCAGTGGCAGTCATCGGATCCATCATGGGCATGGTGGCATCTGAGCTTAGAAAAGAAAAATTTTGAACCAATGCGATGGCGATGATATCGCCGTCCTGGAGGGAAGTGGGCTGATCAATGAGTTTCCCATTGATGAAGGTGCCATTTTTACTGTCCAGGTCTTCCAATATGACCCCCCCTTTTTCTACGATCATGCGTGCATGAAATCGCGACACCTGTCGATCTGGAATGACCACATCGCATTCAGGATCTCTGCCGAGGGTGATGGTTTCTTTAATAAGCCATCGGTGGCCGTTGAGAACCCCGCTTTGACCAATCAATACAGGCAGCTCAGTGATGCTTGAGCTCATTTTTTCCTCCGCGAGGCAGATTTACCTACCGGTATGCTTTGGCGAACAGAGTATAATATAACAGAATTTGCCCGGTTTTGGGTAGACGGGCTGGTGAAATCCAGGTGAAAAAAGCCGATTTTTCATCTGAGCACAGCTAGCCCATCAGGAGAGATAGAAGACAGAATGCCGATCCCTTTGAAAGCCGGAGAGGTGCTCAGGAGCCGATACCGGGTTAACCGGGTAATCGGTCAGGGAGGTATGGGCAGTATCTACCTGGCAGATGATTTGCGCCTGACTGGACGTCAATGTGCGTTGAAAGAGGTGGAACATGATCGTACTCTTCCTCCTGAGTTATTGAAGGAGGCTCGCGATCAGTTTTTGCGCGAGGCGACCGTGTTGGCCAGGCTGGATCACCCGAACCTCCCCAAGGTGTCGGATTATTTTTCCCAAAATAACCGTGATTATCTGGTGATGGATTTTGTACCGGGGAAAGATCTGCGCACCATGATGCTGGAAGCGCGGAATTCCGGCACCTTTTTACCTGAAGATAGCATTCTCAACTGGGCGGCTCAACTGGCTGATGCATTGATCTATTTGCATGGTCAGGATCCACCAATCCTCCACCGGGATATCAAACCCAGCAATCTAAAGGTGACCCCAAGCGGATTGCTCAAGCTGGTGGATTTTGGCCTGGTGAAATTGATGGCTTCTGGCGAGGTGACCATCACCCTGTTACAGGGACAAGGCACGGTTTTATATACACCTTTAGAACAATATGGTGGCGATAGCGGGCACACAGATGCGCGCAGCGACTTGTATTCATTTGGCGCGACCCTGTATCATCTTCTCACCAACCAGGCGCCCATGGGTGCGAGAGAACGGTTTCTTCACCCTGACGGTATGGTAGCACCTTCTCAAATCAATCCAGAAATCAGCTCGCGCACCGAAAAAGCGGTTCTTTGGGCGATGGGGATTCATCCTGATGAGCGACCTCAATCTGTGGAGCAGTTTCGCCAAATGTTATTAGGCGACCGTCCGGTGATGCTGCGCCCTGTTAGCCGCCCGATCAAACTAAAAGAAATATTTCGAGCTCCACAAGAGCAAATATTACTGGCAGCCATGGGCGGACTGGTGTTTGTCAGCTTGATGCTTACTTTGTTTCGCTAGTCCGAATTCGGCGCGCACGGCGGAGGATGATTTCCTGCCATATCCAACCGGATATCCAACCTACCAGACATCCGATAACGGTCAACAAAAGGACACGGCCAATGGTTTGTTGTCCGGAGCCTAGTGGGCTGCCGGGTAATTGCGCGGCGATAAATGTGTAAGCCAGGCTGCCGCCGATGCCTGTCAACAGCGCCCAACGTACTCCCCAGCGTTTGGAAGAAAAACGATTGCCGAACCAGTAGGCGCCTGCCCCGACACATCCTGTTACCAGCATGGCAATCATCCAGTCCACCAGATTGGTCTGTCTGGTTTCGATCGGCGTCGGGGTGGGTGTTGAGGTCAAAGTCGGGGCGAGGGTAGGGGTTGGTTCGGGTGTATCAGAGGGCGTGACTGTGGCAGTTGGAGGCACAATTTCGGTGATGGAGGCCGCTTCATTGACTGAAGCATCCAATTTCAAAATGGAAGAGCGAAACGCCGGATCACTGGAAACTGCGAATTCCAGCAAACCGGGATTCTGTATCCGATAAACTGTGCGAGCTACTCCCTGGATTGTTGTAGACTCCTGAAATTGAAAAATCTCGCCGCCATTAATGGTGATAGTAAAACGAACCACTGTGCCATCGGGTACCGGATTACCGTTATGGTCAAAAATAACACCTGTCTTTAAAGGTAGAGAATCTCCCACCATGAATTTAGCGATGACAGTGGGTTCGGCGGTTAGCTCAGGAGCAATGGGCGTGATTTTAAGTTTTGACTCGGGCGAATCCAATATGAGCGGGATCACCTGTTCGGGATTTGGCGACATGATACTAATCAAGTCATAACCAATTCCGGGGATTGAAACGGGTGAATTGCCGTTTGGAGAAAATTCCTGGAATAAAATCCGCGCAGCAGTATCCAGGAATGCTGGATTTTTGCTGTACAGCCCGTAATAGGCGTTCAATTTGGATATGTCTGTGGCATCCAGTTGATAGGGAACATTGAAAGCGAAGACCACAATTTTCTTGTTACGATAAAAAACCATCTTTTCATCCAGAAAACGGCGCAGCGCGTTGGATTCAGGGTTGGCGGCACGGACATTTAGTGGATTGAAGATAAGCCAATCAGCCAGAGTCAGATCGGTCTCCAGCGCTGTGGTCGTTTCGGTCACGTTTCCGTTAAGCCACAAATAAAGATCGAAGAACGAATACGAGGCATATTTTGTTTGAAATGCTTGACCTCCAGTTTGAGGACCGTACAAACGCATGATTGCTTTTTGCAGTCCGTCCACCGGAAAAGAATATTGGAAGGCGCATTGACCGCATTGGCGGGTTTCAACACTGTCAGTAAAGATCACCACCCGCTCGGTCAAGGATGGCGGGCGGGTAATGATCTCTTCCAGTTCTTGTTTTGATGGACTGAGAAGTGCAGCCGAGCTTTGAGCAATTTCAAGAGAAAGACTGGAACTTCCTATGTCATCCAATCCCTGAATATCAGGAAGGATTTGTTCGGGAATGAGTTGAGTGTAGAGGCGTAATTTCAGCATTAAAATCCGCTCAACTGAGACATCCACACGTTCTGCGAAGGAAGGATCCTCTTGATATTTTTGGGTGAACAAGTCCAGCGTGCGCACAAGGGTGGTGTATGTATCAGGATCACCTGTGGCGATGAAATTGTTCACATACAGGACGTCA
>CAZCBJ010000027.1:0-26179 GCA_964496705.1 uncultured Anaerolineaceae bacterium
CTGGCTGTGCTCCCGGTGCTGGTTGTGTTTATTTACGCGCAGCGATTCTTCGTGGAAGGCATCAGCATCACTGGCCTGAGCGGCAGATGATGTTGACCGGTTTCTATGCGGGGAAATCCTGAAGTGATACAATGAGGCGCATGAACTCTCCTTACCAGAATGATTTGCTCAACCAGCCTCAGGCTCTGCAGGATACGCTGAATGGCCTGATGGCTCTGCCGTCCATGGATGTTTATGCCCGCAAGCTGGCGGAGGGGACGTATCAGCGGATTTTGCTCACTGGCATGGGTTCTTCATTCCATGCCTTTTTCCCGCTTCGCTACCGCTTGATCCAGCACGGCATTCCGGTGGAGCACATCGAAACTTCCGAGCTGATCCATTATGCGCCAGCGCTGATCCAACCGCGTTCGTTAATGCTGGTGATGTCGCAATCCGGCAAGAGTGTTGAGGTGGTGCGCCTGCTGGAAATGGCTGGCGCGGAGGTGGACATCATCGCCATCACCAACACGGCAGACAGCCCGCTGGCGCGCGCCGCCAGATACACGGTTTTGACCCAGGCTGGCGAAGAGTTCACCGTTTCGTGTAAAACGTATGTCGCCGGATTGGCTGCGCTGACCTGGCTGGGTGACCAACTGATGCCGGAAAGTGCTCCAATGGTCGGATCGTTGAGCGAGACACCACATCTGGTGCGAACCTACCTGGAGAATTGGCAGACCCACGTGGCCAATCTGATCCAGGTCATGAGCGGCGCGCGCAATATGTTCCTGGTCGGACGAGGCGATTCGCTGGCAGCCGTCGGCACCGGCGGTCTGATCATCAAGGAGGCCAGCCACTTCCCAACCGAAGGGATGAGCGCAGCAGCCTTTCGCCACGGTCCTTTCGAGAGCGTTGCGGAAGGCGTGTTCGTGCTGGTTTTCCTGGGCGACCCGCGCACCGCCCGGCTGCACCGCGCTCTGGCACAGGATATCATGGCGGTGGGCGGAAGCGCAGGATTGGTGCAAGAATCAACTGGCAAAGGTGTGTTCGATTTGCCTGCCTGCCCACCAGCCGCACGACCTATTTTGGAAATCCTGCCGGTGGAGATGTTCACCCTGGCGCTGGCTGAGCTGAAAGGCCATATTGCCGGCCAGTTCTCGCGCGGCGGCAAAGTCACCGTGGTTGAATAATCCAAATCGGGCAGAAGCCCGGCTCAGAATTCGATCTTTTGGTCAATCTCAATATTTTTCCCATTGGCGCGCAGCCAGCCGCTGACGCCCTGGGGGAGTTCGACAAAACCACTGATCCGTTGGCCAGATTTTTCAAAGCTGCAGCGGATCTCGCCGCGCGGATGCACCATCACACCGGACGCCTTGTGCAGTCCGCCCAGCTGCGGCATAACCTCCACCGAATTGAAACTTGGCCCATCCGGGCGAATGCCCAGGATGGAGGCGAAATAATGGTACAGCGGATGTGCGCCCCAGCCGTGGCAATCGGAGCGGTTGGTGTGCGGGTCGCCATTCTCATAGGTGGTCTTGAAATCCATGCGCTTCATTTCGAACCAGAAAGCCATACGCTCCATCAAGATATCCATGCGTTTCAGTTCGCGGCAGGTTTCGAAAAAGTAGTGCATAAAATAGACGGTGGGGCGGGTGAGGTCACCCACGTCAAACAGGCTGTGTGCGATGGCAGCCCGCTGCCCGGCGGGGATATTGCGGCTCAGCACTGCCAGGCATTGCGAATGTTCGCTGAAGATGCGGTGGTCAAAATCATCGGCGTATAATCCGCGTCCGGCATCCCAAAAATGGCGGGTGAGGGAGGCGACAGCCTGCTGGGCCAGTTTGCGCCAGCGCCCGGCCAGTTCCATCTCTCCCAGTTCCGCTTCAACTTCTGCGGCGCGGGCCAGAGCGTAGACGTATTGCCAGTTGAGTGGTCCGCAGACCTGACCCATTTCGCCGCCGGGCGGGATTCCGTCCTGCCAGGCGGTGACCCAGTCAATGTAATTCCAGCCGGGCGGCGACTGCACCAACCCATCCGCGCGGCGCAGCGCGGTAAATGCGTCCAACACAGCGCGCACACCCGGCATCAGGCTGCGCACAAAGTCAAAGTCGCCGCGCCAGAAGAGGTAGTCGTGCACCATGCTGACCCACCACAGCGAGAAGGGCGGAATCATCTGGCGGATGCGTGAAGGATAGCGCGATTGGGTGAAGCCCTCCGGCAGGCGCGAAACATCGAACATGTGCAGCGCCTTGCGCGGCAGGCGGTCGTCGCGGCTGATGGCATAAGTCACCAGGCATTCCAGGCGCGTGTCGCCCGCATACTGAAGCTGCTCATAATAAGGACAATCCATGTAGGTTTCATGAGCGCACATTTGCAGCCCGCGCACCGCGATGGGAATCACCTCTTCCAGGCGTGGATCGTCGGCTTCAAAATGGCTCTCCATCTCAAGTGGAAAGCGCGTCTCGATGAAGATCAGGCTTTGGATGGTCAGCGGCTGGTTGCTGGTCTCGACCAACAGTTCCACATAGCGTCCAGCCTGCCACCAGAGCGAATCCAGCCGGCGTTGATTGCCGCCGTCCAAATGATAGAGGTTGCCTTCGCCGTCGCGGTGGTGCCACATGGTGGTGAAATACTTCCCCTCCACGTCGCCCCGCTCGCCGCGGTCCCATTTTTGCGGATCTGAAAACAACGCTTCCTGCCAGTGCATGCGCAGCAGGGCGTTTTCGCCGCCGGAGACGATCATCTCCGGGTAGGCGCAGTAATAATTTTCCAGGTCAATGATCACCCGGCGGCGGCTATTGGCTGGAAGGGTCAGGGGCGCCTGACCGGAGAGCAGTTCCTGCCAACCCGTCTCCTCCCCTCTCAGGTGGTCAGCCGTGCGGATGGGGATGGAATGGGTCTCACTCAGCGCGGGAGCGGAGACATGCCGTACTCGCCCAATATGGCGGGGCTGTTCCATCATCGGCGGTAGCGGCGCTGGCAGGAGCAATTGTTCGTTGGGCAGTGTGTGATTGCGCCGAATGCCGTCATTGCCGCTGTGCAGATGTACCACCGGCAGCCAGCCCTGTCCTTCGCCGCGTTCATAGCCCCAGTTGAATTGGCGGCAGTCGAGGCTGTGGCGGTGTCCGCAGAACATGATCGCCATGGTGGGAATGAAGCTGTAGCCATCCAGTTTCAGCGCCTCCCAGGGCGCGCGTCCGGTGCCGAGCAGGTCCCAGAAACGTTCTTCCTGCGTGCAGAGCAGGAAGCCATGCACGCCGGAGAACTGCGCACAGGGGGCGGCCTCGCCCAGGCAGCTGACCCGCGCGACCAGCACATGCTCTCCACGGCTCAAGTCCAGGTCATAGGTCTCATAGAACCAGTGCTGGATGTCACCCCGCTCAGGCCCGCGCCCGATGCGCGCTCCGTCCAGAAACAGCTCATAGCGCTCATCCGCGCTGACATGAATGCGGATCACCTCGGGGTTGAGCATCTCGAAGCGCAAGCGGTAGGCTGCCACGAAGGGGGGATCGCCGGCGTGGCGCAGCCCCACCCAGCAGCACGGCCAGGTGCCCACATTGCCAAAAAAGGCAGGTTCAGGATGATGTGGAAACGGTGTACCGCTGAATGATACGCGCATCTGGTTCTCCTTATTTCTGACGACCCTTCAAGATGAGCTGATTGCCCGTGTAGCGCACGGGGCGGGCTTCTTCACCGGACTCAAGCGGAATGTCGTAGGGCTGGCCGGGCAGCAGGTCGAAGATGTCATCGCGGGTGTCGATGCTCCCGGATGGGTCGAGCACCACATTCCAGATCCAATCCGCGCTCTGGTATCGGGCAAACCGGCCCAGCGCAGTATCCTCCGTGCTGACCTGGATGGTGGGCGACGCCACATCCCATTCGCGGAAGGGGCGCAATAAAAGGCGGTCCCAGTCCAGCAAGTGTTTATCCGCGTCGTTGATCTGGGCAAAGGCGACCCGCCCGGGATCGCGGATCAGGCTGGCGGTGCGCAGGCAGGTGAAAGCCGAAATGGGCACCGTGCGCTGAGCCTGCATGCGCGGTCCGCCGGTGGCAGCGAAGTCGCCGGCGCTCAACGAAATCATCTGGTCCTTTGGGCTGTCGTTGATCAGGTACACACCGATGGTGCGCTCTTCGTCGACCAGCACGACGATGACTGGAGCGAAGGCGCGACGCACGACGTGGAAAGATGGCCGCCGGCGCAAATAGTAATCCAGGGTGCCCCAGCCGTGCACAGACGGCCACGAATCGGTGTAATCCCAGTAGATCGCCGAAGCGCTGCTGGGCGTGCGGCGGCGATAATTGCGGATGTATTCCTTCAAGCCCTCGGCTTGCATCATCCCGCTGGCAATGGCATATTCGGCCAGCGAAAGCGCAGCCGGGCGCAGATTGAGGAATCGCTCCAAATGCAGGGTAGGGGTGCCGGGGCGCGGATTCCAGAAATTGGCGGTGTTATAGTGCAGCTCCCAGGCGAAGGAGCGCGGTTTCAGCTCAGCCGCGTTGAGGAACTGGCGCAGCGAATCCACCGGAGAGCAGCCCAGCACGCCGCCCTCGTTGGGGAAGCGGTCAACCAGGCTGCGGTAGCGCCAGAAGTCGGCTGCTTCGCGGTCTGCATCCAGGGTGACGAACCAGGGGTGTTGATCGCCGACCGTGTCATCATTGGCCGGGGTGACTGCATCCGAGTAAGGTGAGCTGGGCCAGTAGGGAGTGACCGGACAATGCCGGGCGGTCAGCATGGGGAAAATCTGGTGAAAAAGCGCATAATCGGGAGCCGTGCGTCCGAAGTCGCGGTAGTGCCAGTCCCACCAGCCCCACTCAATTTCATTGTTGCCGCACCACACCACCAACGAGGGATGCAGGCTGAATTCTTTCAATCCCCATTCCACTTCGGTTTGCACTTCTTTAAGGAAATCCGGGTTGTCGGCGGGATATTTGGAACAGGCGAAAAGCAGGTCATGCCAGACCATGATGCCTTTTTCATCGCACAGCTCAAGCAATGGGTGCCCGGCCCATACCGCCCCGCCCCAGATGCGCAGCATGTTGAAATTTTGCTCAATGGCCAGGTCGACCAGTTTTTTGACCTTGTCCGGGCTGACTTCATAAGCGCTCATTTCCGGCGGCACCCAGTTGGAGCCTTTACAAAATACCAGCCGGTTGTTGATCATCAGATGAAAGTAACGCCCCTTTTCTGGATGAGCTTTCTGCTCGATGGTCACCCGCCGCAGGCCGGTTTTGCCTGCCCAGTTGATGATGTGCTTGTCGTCGGCGAGGATGCTGAGATTAAGGGGATACACTTCCGGCGGGCCGTAGCCGTGCGGCCACCACAATTTGGGTTGTTTGACCTCCAGCACCAACTCGGCGTGCATGCGGCCCGGCTCCAGCGTAGCGGTGGCGGTCTGGGTCAGCGCGTCGCGGCTGGTGAGGCTCATCACAATTTTCATCGGCTTGTTGCCCGGCACCCACCAGGTGGGGCGAATGAAGATGTGGGCAGTTTGCAGATCAGGCGAAACTTCTGAGATGACCGACACCTGTTCCAGGCGCGGCTGTGGTCCCCACACAATTTTCATCTCTCCGTGCAGACCGAAGAAGATCAGGCGCGGATTCCAATCCCAGCCGAACTGGAACTGCGGCTGGCGCAAGAACTGGCGTTTGTTGAGCGCAGCTTCCTCTTGAAAGTTGTAATCGCTGCCATCCAGATCAGCGGTTTTATACAGCCCGGATTCGAGCAGAATGACCAGCTCGTTCATGCCGGACTTAAGCGCCGAGCTGATGTCCACCACCAAAGGGCGGTGGGAATTGGCGTGCTCGGCAACCAGTTCGCCGTTGAGGATGATCTCAGAGACGCCATCCACCACCTGCATGTGCAGAAATGGCTCTTGTAGCGGCGCATCGGGCGGTACGTAGAAATTCCTACGCAGAATCCAGAAATGCTCTTCCACCCAGCGCGCCTTCAGCGCGTTCAGACCCAGCCGGGGATCATCCAGCAGTCCTGCTTTTTCCAGGTTGTGCTGGATGCTGCCCGGAAATACCATTTCCATGTAACGCTGAGCATCTTCAACCGCTTTCAGGTGGTGATCCATTTTCGCATGCCCACCATCTCCCCAGGTGGCGCGCCAACTGCCGGCCAGTGATATTTCACCCATCGTCTTATGTTCCTTTCTCAGGTGGAATCAGACCACTTTCTCCGGGTTGTATTTTAACCCAGGTCACGGTTATTTAGGTTTCATCCAAATCCGCTGCATGAAATGGCAGAAGATCAATTACCTGCGATATAAGCCACCTGCTCTGCGCTCAACCGCACCGATCCAGCGCTGAGGCTGTCGGCCAGTTGGTCCAGGGTGCGGCAGCCGATGATGGGGAAGGTGGCGAAGGGTTGGGAGGTCAGGTAACCCAGCACCACCTGCGAAAGGCTCCAGCCTCTCTGAGCCATCACCTGCTGTATTCGGGCAAATCGCTCTCGATTCGAAGGGCTGTCATAGGTTTCGCGCTGGCCGGAATTCATCTGTTCCAGGGTGCCGTTGGCCAGACGATTGAAATAGCCGTTGGCCTGCGAGGTGTAGGGGGTGCAGGCCAGCCCGCTGTTCAGGTGATAGGCGTGCATTTCCGCGTCCATCCAGGCCAGGGTTGGGTCGCCGAGCACCTGCGGGTTAACGTCGGCTGCGCTCCACAGCACCTGGCTGGCGACAAAGCCTTTCAAGCCGTGCTTGTCAGCGTAATCCCGCGCTTCACGGATGCGGTCGGTCTGCCAGTTGGAGCAGCCGTAGTAGCGGATCTTGCCCTCCTGCTGCAACGCGTGCAGGGTGTTCAGGATGTCCCCCACCGGGCTGGAGCGGTCGTCGCGGTGCAGCCAGTACAGGTCGATCAGGTCGGTGTGCAGGTGGCGCAGGCTGTCCTCCAGGTCGCTGCGGATTTCCTGCGGCGAACAGCGCGGAGTCAGCATGCTGTGAAGGTGGGGATGGGCGCCTTTGGTGGCCAGCACCACCTTCTGGCGCGTGCCGCGCTCTGCCATCCATGCGCCGATGGTCTTTTCGCTAAAGCTGCCTACGTCGTTAGCCCAATCCGAATAAATTTTGGCTGTGTCAATAAAATTACCGCCTGCCGCCAGATAGGCGTCTAGGATGCGGAAAGCGGACTGGCGGTCCACGGTGTCGCCAAAATTTCCGGTACCGAGGCAGATGCAGGCAGCGTCGAGATCCGTTCCGGGGATGAGCTGGGTGAGCATGTTCTCTCCTTAATCTTAATGAAAATGGGAAATTTACCCGAATTCTAACTCCGATCCCATAATTTGGTGTACAGGGCTTTTACCCGGCCCTGCAGCGGTTTTAACAGCGCGGCTGCCGCGTGGTCTCCGGCAGCGTGGGCAAGCATCAGTCGGCCTTCTTCGGCGCACAGCATATCATGAAGCGGGAAGATTTCGCGCATCAGGAACTGGGCAAAGCGCACCAGGCGGAACGGCCCGTAGGCGCGGGCGGTCTCGGCCGGAAGCGCTTCCACAGCCACAGACAGGCAGCCTTTGATGGCGCTGATCAGATCCGCCAAATCGTCTGAGCGGGCGAAGGCGACGGTGTAATACCAGCCGAACAGCTCGCCGGTTTCGCTGCCGTGCGTATCACTGACCCCCACAATGGGGATGCGTTTCCCCCGCGCGCGTTCCTCATGGTAGCGCGCCACCTGCAGGGTGTTGGCTTCAATTTCGCTGCGGTGATAACCGCCGATCAATTCGAGCGCGTCGAAGGGTTGGCGCTCCAGCAGCAGGTTGGTCAGCGCGCCGGGCACGTCGCAGCGGTGGTCGTTGATCCAGTAGGGGTGGCAGAACACGCCCAGCCCGCCTGCCTCGCGTATCTGGTCATAGCACCACACACACGAAGCGTAAGGATAACGGTCCATCCCCTCCGGCAGGTCTTCCAATGCTGCGGCGATTTCAGCCACCTCGCGCCGGTATTGTTCGCTCAAGAACAGGGCGTTCACACTGAAGCTGCCGCCAAAATTTAGAATATGCACGTGGTTTTCGGGTGGGTGGACCTCCTCGCCGGGGAAGATGCGCAGGTCGATGGGCAGCTCATCAAAGGCCTGGGCAGCCTCCAGAGAAGGTCCGTAACGGCGGTGGTCTGTGATGGCCATGAAGTCCAACCCGATTTTGCGGCAGGCGGCTGCCACATAGGCGGGGGATTCGCGACCGTCGGAATAGGAGGTGTGCAGATGAAAATCCCCCTTGTACGGCCAGAGATGAAACAGATCATCATCCAGCGCGTAAAATTTGAACTCGCCAACCAGTCCATCGGCGGACATCACCAGCAGGCGGTATTCCTGCTCTTGATCGAACTGCAATTCGATCCTGATCATCCCGTCGACAGGGTTGACCGCAGTGAAAATGGGATTGCCCCACTGCATCTGCCCGCTGGTTCCTTCCAGCGGGATGAGGGCTGCCTGGTAGGTTTTCCCATTTTGAAATGCGCAGTGCGCATACAGCGGTCGGATGGTCACGGTGGTCTTCCGTCCGGCGCGAACCATCCGCGGAAAAACATCAAAAAATAAAATTTCTTCTCGCATCGCGTGCTCCTTGAAGTTGTTAAAATAACGTTCTACATTGCCTCAGGCCAGCGCCACCATCACCAGACCGCTCAGCAATATCAAAATCCCCACCACTTTGGGCGGCGGCGCGGGCTCTTTCTGGATCAAGACGCCGAACAGCGCGCCAATCGGGATGCTCAACTGGCGGAAGGCGGCCAGGTAGCTGACGTTGCTGACGAAAGCCATGGCGATCAGCACCAGACCGTAGGTGCAAGTGATAATTAATCCGGTGACGGTCGCCGGGCGCCATCCCTCACGCAGCAGTTGCGGCAAGCGCTTGCGCTCGGAAGCGGTCAGCAGTATGTAAATGCCCAGCATCAGGACAATGGCGGCAGTTTCCAGCTCCATGAACAGGATGGCGATCTCAACCTGGCTGATGCCCATCTGCGGCAGGCTGCGCAGGATGCGCAGCGCTTCGCTGTCAACCAGCGTGTATCCGGCTGTTCCGCAGGCAGCCAGCAGAGCCAGCGCGCAGCACAGGTTGAGGTAGCTGCGCAGGCGGATGTGGCGAAAGCCCGGCTGCGGCACCAACAGGCAGCCGATCACCACGGTGAACATGCCAACATAACCCAACGGCGGGATGGCTTTGCCGAGTCTGAGCGCCACGGTCAAAGCTGCCACCAGGATCACCGGCAGCGCGCGCAGCAGCGGATATGCCAGGGACATATCGCCGTGGCGGTATGCGCCGGCCAGCCCCACCATGTAAATCGCCTGAAATATTCCCGCAGCGCCCAGCAAAAGCCAGACCTGCGCCGGGATATGCGCGACTGCCCGCAGATAAATCAGCACCACCGGCGACAGGCAGATCAAAGATGCCAGAGAGGCAGTTAAAAAGAACGCCCCGCTCGGAGAATTGCGTTTGCCCAGCAGATTCCAGAAGGCGTGAGCGAAGGCGGAGAAACTGATGAGCAGGACGGCGGTGAGGGTCATGACGCAGAATGATGAAATTATACTCTCATTGACATCTTACCTTTTTACAGGTATCCTACGCGCATGCAATTCAAGGACCAAATCATGCTCATCACCGGCGGCGCCCACCGCCTGGGTAAAGCCCTGGCGCTGGCTTTTGCCCGCGAAGGGGCTCATATTGTGATCACCTACAACCGTTCGGCGGCGGCTGCCAGCGCAACGCGCGAAGAGATCCAGCGGCTGGGGGTGAGCGCGCTGGATTTAGGCTGCGACCAGGCCGACCCGAATCAAATTCAATCGGTGCTCGAGCAGATACGCGCCAGATTTGGCCGGCTGGACGGGCTGATCAACTCAGCGGCCAACTTCCAAGAGATGTCTTTCTGGGAAGCCAGCCCGGATGGCTGGGATGCGGTGCTGGATGTGAACACGCGCGGACCGTTCTTCTTCACCCAGGCGGCTGCCCGTTTAATGACAGAGAAAGGCGGGGGTGCGGTGATCAACATCCTCGATGAATCAGCCCTGGCTCCCGGGCGCAAGTATGCCATTCACGGTGTGTCCAAAAACGCCCTATGGATGGTGACGCGCATGAGCGCGCTGGCGCTGGCCCCTGCGGTGCGCGTGAACGCCATTCTGGCCGGGGCGGTGCTGATCCCGGATGGATGGGAGGAAGAGCGCTGGCGCAGTCTGGATGCACATATCCCGCTCCAACGCACCGGAACGCCGCAGGATGTCTGCCAGGCGGCGCTGTTCCTGATGTCGGCAGGTTATGTCACCGGCGCGCTGCTCACCGTGGATGGGGGCAGCTCGCTGCGCTTCACTGAGCTGAGTTGAGCTGCGAGGCTGGTCGAATTGATGTTGGACGGTCGCTGTGTCCGCTACCATCGCGCCCATTGCGGGTTATTGCATGTATGATTGCCTGGCAAAGATGTGTGCGGCTGGATAAGATGACCAATGGCTGATCGGCTGCCTGCGGTTGTCACGGGGAAGATCTTGTGGGTTGATTTAACCCTGGGTTCCTGCACGGAGGAGCGGGTTCCTCCTGCTGTCTATGAACGATTTCTGGGCGGGCCGGGACTGGCGGCCTGGCTGTTGTATCAACGCATCCCGGCGGGCGCGGATGCGCTTGGCCCGCACAATGTGCTGGCTTTTACCAGTGGGCTGCTCACCGGCAGCGGCGCGCTGATGAGCGGGCGCTGGAGCGTTTGCGCCAAGTCACCGCTGACCGGCACGTGGGGTGAGTCCAACTGCGGGGGCAACTTCGCGCCGGCGATCAAGTCGGCAGGTTACGACGGCATCTTTTTCAGCGGTGTCAGTTCAAGACCCTGTTATCTGTATCTCTGCGACGGTAAGGTTGAATTGCGCGATGCAGACGAACTGTGGGGCTTGGACACGCTCGAAACCGAGGCGCGCATCCGGGCTGAGCTGGGGCGGCAGACGGCGGTGGCTTGCATCGGGTCAGCGGGTGAGAGATTATCTCTGCTGGCGGGGATCGCCAACGACGGCGGTCGGATGGCGGCGCGTTCGGGATTAGGCGCGGTGATGGGCGCCAAGCGGCTGAAGGCGGTGGCGGTGGGTGGGGCTTCGACCGGGGTTGTCGCGGCGGATGGGATGGCAATCGCGCAATTGAACAAGGCCTGCCAACGCTGGATCCAGATGCGGCTGCCTTTCTTCTCCGGGCCGACTTTTGCCTGGGTGGGGCGCGGGCTGCTAGGCTGGCTGCCGCTGGCGCTGCGCATGGATGGGATGCTCTACCGCACCGTCCTGCGCAAATGGGGCACCAGCGGGATGAACCAGGCGGGGATCGAAATGGGCGACGGACCATTGCGCAACTGGCTTGGCACCCCCGCGGATTATCCGCTGAGCGCTTCGCGCAGCATCGACCCCGACCGCATGCGCGCCCGCGAAACCGACAAATACGCCTGCGCGGAGTGTCCGCTGGCCTGCGGGGGTCACTGCCGGATGAAGGACGGACGGCGTTCGCACAAGCCGGAGTATGAAACCACACTGGCCTTTTCTGGAATGCTGCTCAACCAGGATTTGGACAGCATTTATACGATCAATGACTTGCTCAACCGGGCGGGGATGGATTCCATCTCTGCCGGGGCGGCGGTGGCGTTTGCCATCGACTGTTATCAGCAGGGCTTGTTGCGCCGGGAAGACACCGGCGGACTGGAACTGGACTGGGGTAACAGCGCTGCCATCCTGACTCTGGTGCAATGGATGATCGCGCGCGAGGGCATCGGCGCGCTGCTGGCGGACGGCACGCTGATCGCGGCGGGCAAGATCGGCGGAACGGCGCTGGAAGTTGCCATGCAGGCCGGCGGGCAGGAGCTGCCCATGCACGATGGGCGCGGCGATCCCGGTTACGCGCTGCACTACGCGGTGGAGCCGGTGCCCGGACGGCACATGTACGGGTCGTACCTGTTCTACGAGATGTTCCAGCTTTGGACGCGGGTGAAAAACCTGCCCCGGCCCTGGCCGTTGATCTATGTCAAGCAACGCCGTTATCTGCCTGACCGCGAAAAGGCGGCCTGGGCGGCGGCCTGCAGCCAGTTCACCCAACTGCTCAACGGCGCGGGAGTGTGCACTTTTGCGGCGTTCCTGGGGGTTCACCGTTTTCCTTTTTTTGAATATCTCAACGCTGCCACCGGCTGGGATAAATCGCCGGACGAGATCATGCGCATCGGCTGGAACATCCAGACGCTGCGCCAGGCGTTCAACCTGCGCCAGGGGGTTGCGTTGTGCCAGAAACTCTGCCAACTGCGCCGCACCGAGCCGGCGTTGACCAGCGGGGTGAACAAAGGCCGTCGCGCGCGGCTGGATGTGCTCATCCCGCTGTATTATGAACGCATGGGGTGGGATATGGAGAGCGGCGAGCCGCCGATGGATGAGGTGGAGCATATGTTAACCGGGCTGGATACACAAGCTTAAGCTGCTTCTGCCAAGCTCTTGACAGTGATGAGTGTTTGTTGCTAGACTGAGCATGTTCTCACAATCACACAATCCAGGAGGCGCCATGTCATCCAATTTGATCTTGCAATCAAAGGGTTTGTTGGGCGGTTTGCGGCAGGAGGCTCAGCTCGGTTTACTGCCGGACAGCCAGTGGTTCACCGCGCAAGATGTCGGCGACGGTCTTTCATTTGAGTTTCCTGCTGGCGCGCTCGAAGGCATGCAGTGCCTGAGTGCCGATTTTGTGCTGGATGGCAATGTGGCAGCCGTGTTCGTACTGGTGCTGCAGGAGGGCGAGGACGGCCCGGCTTTCGGGATGAGCTTTGGGCTGCTCAACCAGTGTCAGGCGCGCATGCGGGTGCCGCTTGAGGCGGTGAACCAGAATGTGTGGATGTATCCGCGCGAAGGCGCCTGGCTCAAACCCACCTGCCGTATGGGCCGGGTGGACTTGAGCCAGGTGGACCGCCTCACTTTGACGGTTGACCGCATGTCATCAGCGGATGTGCGCTGGTGCATGACGCCGTTGACAGCGACTGCGGTGCTTCCGCCGCGGCTGGAACAACCGCTGCTGCCCCAAGGCGCGCTGCTGGATGAGATGGGGCAGAGCCGCCTGCACGATTGGCCGGAGAAAACCCGCAGCGTGGAGGAGATGAAGCTGCGTATGCGCAGCCAACTCCATCAGGCGCCGGCGATGCGCTGGCCGGAAGGCTGGTCGCGCTGGGGCGGCTGGCAGGCGCTCAATTTCGGGGCAACCGGCTGGTTCCGCACCCATCAGGATGGCAAGCGTTGGTGGCTGGTGGACCCGGACGGCTGCGCATTTTGGTCCAGTGGATTGGATTGTGTGGAGGTGGACACGGATGCCAATATCGCCGGGCTGGAAAACGCGTTGGAGTGGGCGCCAGCGGCAGAAGGTGAGTTCGCGCCAGCCCACCCGCGCCCGGAGATGGCCAATTTCCTGGCTGCCAACCTGATCCGCGCCTTTGGCGCGCAGAACTGGCAGGCAGCCTGGGCGCAGATCGCGCTGGGTTTTCTGCGCGATGCTGGCTTTAACACGGTGGCCAACTGGTCGGATTGGCAGGCGGCGCAGCGCGCGGGCTTTCCGTATGTGCGTCCGCTGGAGAGCCGCCATTTTGCCCAGACGCCCAATGTGTACCGCGATTTCCCGGATGTCTTTCACCCGGCCTTTGCCGAGGACGCGCGCGCCTATGCCGGGCAGTTGCGCCCCACCGCCGAGGATGCGGCTTTCATCGGCTATTTTCTGATGAACGAGCCGACCTGGGGCTTTGCCACAGAGAATCCTGCCAGGGGCATGCTGTTCAACACCCCTCACTGCCGGACGCGCAGAAGCCTGGCCGACTATCTGCGCAAACGTTATGTCTCAGAAACGGCTCTTTCCATTGCCTGGAATATGCCGGTGACTTTTGCCCAATTGGAGGATGGAGAGTGGAGCGCGGAGCTGTCCCCCACGGCTGAGGCAGACCTGGCGGACTTCAGCTCGGTGATGGTCAAGGTCTTTTTCTCCACCCTGTCACGCGCCTGCCGCGAAGTGGACCCGCACCACCTCAACCTGGGTGTGCGCTATTACACCATCCCGCCGGAATGGGCGTTGGAGGGCATGCGCACTTTCGACGTTTTCAGCATGAACTGTTACCGGCGGCGCATCCCGCGGGATGAAATCGCCGAGATCGCCAGCCTGCTGCACATGCCGGTGATGATCGGCGAATGGCATTTTGGCGCGTTGGACGCCGGGTTACCCGCCAGCGGGATTGGCGCGGTGACCAACCAGCAGGAACGCGGCAAGGCTTACCGTGTTTACCTGGAAGATGCCGCCGCCTGCCCGGATTGCGTCGGCGCGCACTATTTCATACTCTACGACCAATCAGCGCTGGGCCGCTTTGATGGTGAAAATTACAATATCGGCTTCCTGGATATCTGCCACCGGCCGTACGAGCTGCTGGTGAAGGCTGCGCAGGAAAGCCATGGACGAATGTATGCGCTGGCTAGCGGACAGGAAACACCCTTTGCAGACCAGCCGGCGTACACGCCGCCGCTCTTTTACGGTTGATCCAGCCGAAAGCCCAGTTCGCATGCCAGCGTCTTTACCTGTTGATATTCTGCCGGTGTGATGCGCCGGTTGAGCTGCGGGTGATCGCTGGCCAGGTATTCCGGGCGGTATTGATCCATCAGGTTGAGATAGGTGCGGTTCGAGATTTCGCTGGCTAAAAAGCGCAGGATGCGCGCACTGCCTGCCAGGGCGTCGGGCAGCACCAGGTGGCGCACCAGCAGCCCGCGCTGCGCCAGACCGTCGGCGCCGATGCGCAGGTCGCCGGTCTGACGGTGCATTTCCTTGACGGCCGCCTGATTGACCGCTGGGTAATCCCGCACCCCCGACAGCGCCCACGCCGTCTCTTCATCGGCATATTTCATATCCGGCATGTAGATATCCACCACACCATCCAACCGCTGCAGACTTTCCAGCGAGTCGTAACCGCCGCTGTTAAAAACCAGCGGCA
This sequence comes from uncultured Anaerolineaceae bacterium, assembly GCA_964496705.1. Classification (GTDB taxonomy): domain Bacteria; phylum Chloroflexota; class Anaerolineae; order Anaerolineales; family Anaerolineaceae; genus CAZCBJ01. The sequence goes on from CAZCBJ010000027.1 coordinate 14,916, forward strand.
GGGTCAATCCTGCCTGTGCAGCCAGCAGCAGCGCGGCGAGGATTTGCGCAACCACATGACTGGGCGAAACCAGGTTGATGTTATGGCAGCCCATCTGCTGCATATCCAGCATGATCGCGGCCAGCTCAGCCGCATCCACCTCGGCGCCGCGGCTGGACTGGCTGATGTCGAAATTCTGACAGTAGATGCAGTGAAGATTGCAGCGGGTGAAAAAGATGGTGCCAGAGCCGCGCCAGCCGCGCAGTGGATTCTCCTCGCCCAGATGGGGACCATAGCTGGAGACGCGTGCAAACTCGCCGGTGTGGCACTCTCCCTGCTGCCCAGCCAGGCGATCCACCCCGCAATGCCAGGCGCAACCGTCACACTTCGCCAGGCTAGCCTGTGCTTCCAGCGCGCGTTTACGCAGCTCGCCAGATTTGAACAGGTTCAGGTAGGACGGGGTCGCTGCGCACACATCCTAAAATCCCAGTTTGAAAAATTCGTTGGCGTTGCCGAACAACCAGGCATAAGCCACTTCCTGCGCCTCCAGCAGGCTGAGATAATCTTCTTCCACCAAATCAGCCAGCGCGATGGCGATATTCTCACGTCCGATCTGAGCGTGCGCCCAGGCGTGCGTCACGTAGTCTCCGCCGAAATCCGAGCCGTAGCCGTGAATCTTGCAATGTGGAATGCTGGAAAGGGCTTGCTTGAACATATTCTGACAATAGATGGGATCAATGATGTTGGCCCAGCAGAAGTCAATCGACACATTGCGGTAGTTTTTGGCCAGGAAGAGTAGTTCGCCGCTGTAGGGCCAGTTGGCATGGAACAGGTCAAAGCGGGTGTCGCGATGCAGCTCCAGAACGCTGGTCAGAAGGATGGCGTTGGTCTTGGTAATTTCATTGCGAAAACCGGCCATGTGCCCGGTATGTATTTGTACTGGCAGGTCCAGGTCGCGCGCCATGCGCATGAACTCGTGGAAGAGAAAGTCGCTGAGTGGTTTGACCTGGTCAGGGTAGGCTGCTGTGCGGCGCGGGTCGGCGATGATCCAGTTAAAAACCTCCTCAGCCTGGTGGCGGGTGGGATTTCCAAAGGTCAATGTGCGCTCGTAAGCGGATTGGTCTTTGAAGGCCACCGCGCCCAATTTCTTGTAGGCTTCAAACATCCTCCAGCATGCGCTGAGATATTCATCCAGAGAAGTGATGGTGCGGTTCAGCACCTCGCCCAGGTAGTTGATGCTGTCGTAGTTTTTCACGGCGTGGAATCCTGGCAGTGAGATGACCAGGCGCCCGCGCGGCGTGACTTTCAAAGTGCCGTCGACCACCTTTTTTAGATCAGGCCAGACATCCTCCAGGCGGACGACGATGTTTGCTTTCGTCAGGATCTTCTCAAAGACAACTTCGTTGCCGCAATCGACGATCTCCCGGCCAACGTGCTGCAGGGCGGACAGACTCATCTGCTCCTCGCCGTAATATTCTTTCATCACCCGTCTGACCGCCTGAGCATAGCCGGTATGGCAAGTGCGTTTCCAAATTTTCTCAAAAACCGGCCAGCGTTCTTCCAATGGTTTTTGCGTATCTTGAATCAATTGCATTTCTGCCTCGGACGAGGCGCTGAACACATCGGAGATAAAGTAGCCGTCCATGATCGCCAGGATCGGGTCGGTTGGGGTGGGGCCGCATTGGGTCGAATGGTCGTGGCAATCAATCAGCGGCAGCGCATCGATAAACGAGCGCAATTCGGGGTAGCATTTGGCCTGACTTTTCATTATTTTTCCTCCAGTATGGGATGGATGCATCTCCGCTGGAATTGATTATACGGCTTTTCTTCAGAAGATTGCTCCTGAAAACCGTTGTAACTAAGGCGGTTTTCTGATATGATATAAGCACATAGGTTATGCGGCCCAGGGGGAACCCCTGGGCTGTCTGTTTTTCCCAGCCAGAAGAGAGGTACAGCATGATATCCCACAGCATTGAAACGGGCTTGAGCCTTTTACAAAGCTTGTCCAATCTGCATGCTCAGAAGGTACCCCTGACGCTTGGGTACACGTACAAGGGTGTCCCCCTGACCGAACAGTTGCGTATTATCAGTGTGATTGCTGGAAGGGTGCGCCTTCATATCCCTAACTTGAAAATCTGCGCTGTAATGCAAAAGCGGCTGTATTTGCATTCCCCGTTTCTTCCCCAGGCGATTACCGGTCTGGTGGCTGAGATGAACCTGGCCGGCGGCTGGATGACATTAGAGAGGTTGGCATTTACCGGCGCACCCTGGCGGGAGCGTTATCATGACCGCGTCCAACCGGATGGTGCTTTGTACCTGCTGATGCGGATTGAGCAGCAGGTGCTGCGCGCCTGCCTGGATGATATTTCAGTGGATGGCGCGGCGGTCTTGCTGGTGCGTTCGATGATCAATGGCTTGAACCTGCAACCAGGAATTGAGACTGCGCTTGATCTGCGTCTGCCATCAGTGCAGGGGCACATGGTCATCCGCGGCGCGATCACTAATCTGTCGGTTCCGGGTGGAAGATTGATACGGGTGGGGATGCAATTGCTCCCCAGTTTAATGCAGGCGCGCGCTATTGAGCTATATTTACAGAGGCGCAAGCAGGAAATATTATTGGAACTGGATGAGCGCTCGCTGCGTTTTAGCGAACCGCGCGCCACCAAAGACCTATACTTCTAACCTGTTACAGGTTGTTCTTCGATCGCCACAGCCGCCGAACAGGGCGGAATGATCAAATCTTGATCAGCGTCCTGCAATTCGGGGTGGTCGACCAGTCGGTAGCGCCGCGGAGTGCTGCCGTTTTCCAACATTAAGGCGCTCATCACGCCTCCCGGGGATTATGGCGGGGTGCGTTGGTTGGATAACGGACTGTTGGTTTGCAGCATCAGCATGGCTTGGAGCGCCCGCGCGCGCAGCTCCTCGTTGTCGCCTTTTAGGTAAGGGATCAGGTTGTTCGTATCCGTTTGGCTGCCCAGTTTGCCGACCAGCAGGAGTGCCCGACCGCGCACCCCATCGGGAAAGGCGTGGTTGGCGGCGGCTGTTTTTGCCAGTTTGAGCAAATCGGCTTCCTGGGTCAGGCTCATCTGCAGGAAGGTATCCAGCACGAAGGCATGCGTCAAATCGCCAGAGATGTTTTCCTGCTCAGTTTGTTCCATCAATGCCAGGCGGGCCTGCAGATCTGCCTCGAGGGCCAAAATTTGATCCGCGCTGAGCGGCTGGGTGATGCTGGTGGTTTTCAAGGCTGCAACCGCCTGAGAAAAGTAGCGGTCATACAAATTACTGGATGGGGCGGCGCTCTGGGCTGGATCCACCCTGTTGAACAGCGTTACCAGGCCGGGTTTGGCGTCTTTTCCATAAACTGCCAGGGCGGCAGCCAGCGCCTGATATTGACTGGCATCTTTCAACAAACCCGCATCTTCCTGGACCAATCCGAGCAGGGCATCAAGCGCCTCGGGAGATTTGGCGGCGCCCAGTAAGCGGATGCCGTTGATGCGCACTTCGCGGCTGCCGGAACTACGCACAGCGTCTGCTATGAGGGTCGCTTGGCTGGCTTTGGCCGGCGCCTGGCTGATTTTCACCAGGAAATCCAGGGCTGTGCCGCCGGCGGGCAGCGGGATCAGGTTGAGGGTGACGAACAATGCAGACGGCACAATCAACCCGCCCAACACCAATTTTAACAGTCGCAGACGCAGCGCAGCCGCCTTGCTTAATCCAGTCTGAAGCTTGCTGGTGAAAGAGTCCAGCGTGGCCGTGGAGACAAAGGTAAAAACCAGCAGACAGGCGGCGAAAATGACCAGCGCGAAGGTGCGGTCCAGCGTCCAGATTCCGATGGCAGAGAAAAGATAGGTTAACAATGCCGCCATGAGGATGCCGGGCAGCAGGATTTCCAGTAGAAAGAGTAAAAAACGTTTAAAGAAACCCGATCCGGTTTTCTTCGGCTTTTCGGCAGGTTTCGTGGGTGCAGGTTTATCGGGCATAAGTCCTCCGGGAGATGATTATAATGGATGATGGGCTTCCAACCAGTCGGCCAGTGCGCCCAGGTTGGCGAAGATAGAGTCCGGGCGGTAGGGAGAATGTTTAAGATCATCCAACTGGGTCTCGCCGCTCAACACCAGCACGGTGGTCACCGGGCTGGTGTCGCCCAGGGCGATATCGGTGTAGAGGCGGTCGCCAACCATGGTCAATTGGTCTTCTGGAATACCAATTTTATTTGCCAACATGGTGATGATTATCCGATTGGGCTTGCCGATGACCACGTCCGGCAGGCGTCCGGTGGAGGTTTCCACAAAGGAGATCATCGCGCCGATATCGGGCATAAAGCCTGTGGGGGTTGGGCAATTCAGGTCGCCATGCGTGGCGATGTAAGGCAATCCGGCGCGCACCAGGTCGCACAGGCGCCATAATTTTTGATAGGTGAGGGTGGTGTCGAATCCGAGCAGCACCACTTCAGGACGCTCGTCGACCACCTCGAAGCCGTGCGCGTTTATCTCATCTTCCAGACCCGGGGTGCCGAAGACGGCCAGCCTGGCGCCGGGATTGCGCTCCTGAAGGTATAACGCTGCGGCCTCTCCAGAGGTGAACACTTTATCATCCCGGATGGGCAATCCCATTCGAGTGATTTTCCGAGCGTATTCATGGCGATTCCTGGACGAATTGTTGGTCAAAAAGACGAAATCGCGTCCCTGGCGTTGAATAGTATCAATGAAGCGCAGCGCCCCTTCGATGAGCTGGTCACCCAGGTAGAAGGTGCCATCCATGTCGAGCAGGAAGCAACGGGTGTTGAGCAGGCGTTGGGTCAAGGTGTCTCCTCAATTGGATGATGTATCAGAGATATGGCGGCGGATCGCTCAGGCGGGTGAGCTGCTGGAGAGGCTGCTGGAGGGCAGGAAAAAGACGGCGGTACACATTATTAAAAAGCTCAGTGTAATGATCGTACCGGACCGGATCAGGATGAAGCGTTTCCTCATCCAGCCCGGCCATCTGCTGTGCAGCGGAGGCGATTGAGGGATGCAGTCCGCATGACGCGGCGGCCAGGATGGCTGCGCCAAGTGCGGCAGCTTCAGCGGCGGTGCTGCGCTGCAACCTGCGCCCGCTGACGTCGGCGATGATTCCGCGCCACAGCCGCGAACGCGCCCCGCCGCCCATGACCGCCAGACGCTCCACCGGCTGGCCCAGCGCCTGTTCAACCCCTTCCAACTGCAGGCGCACCTCGAAGGCGATACCTTCCAGAATGGCGCGGTAGAGGTGAGCCGGGGTGTGATGGCTACGCCAACCCACCACGATCCCGCTGGCTTCAGCGTCCCAGTAGGGATTCATGGCGCTGTTCCAGTACGGCACGAGCAAAAGGCCGTCGCATCCGGACGCGATGAGGCCGGCGGCGTTTTCCATTTCATCCAGGCTGCTATGCGCACAGAATTTTGCGAGCAGCCAGTCAATGGTGCAAGCGCCGCCGAGGATGACCGTTTCCAACGAACAGCTGCCGGGGATGCCGCCGGTCATGGTGCGGAAAGCGGGCGAGATGACATAGGCGGGAGAAAAGGTGCCGCCGATCACGCTGCTGCCCAGGCTGAGATAGGCACTGCCGGGCTGGACGATGCCTGCACCCAGCCCGCCAGCCTGACCGTCCCCCAGGCCCGCGATCACCGGCAGGCCGGCGGGCATCCCGGTCTGTCCGGCGGCAGCCCGGCTGACGACCCCCAGGCGGCTTCCCGGTGGACGCGCAGGCGGCAACTGGCGGGCTGTGATGCCGATATGCGCCAGCAGATCATCCGCCCACTGATTGACGTGCATATCGAAAAGACCGGTCGGGTCAGCGCTGCCCCAGCCGGTGAGGGCTTCGCCCGTCAGGCAATGGACGAGAAATGACTGCACATCCATGAAAAGATGGCTACGCGAGAAGGTGTCTGGTTCATGTTCGCGCAGCCAGGCAATCTTGGTGTACGTCAAGTTCCCACTGAGCGGCTTACCAGTCGTCTTATGGAAGGCATCCCGCCCGCAGACGTGCTCCAACGATGGCAGCAAACTGCGGGCGCGCTCATCCAGCCAGAGGATGGCATTCCGAATCGGAGCACCCGCAGAATCAGTCGGCACGAAGGTTTCGCGCTGGTGCGCGATGGATAAACCCACCAGGCGGGAGGAATCCACCCGGGCAGACAATTCGCGCAGCGCAGCGCACATGGCCTGCCACCAGCCTGCAGCATCCTGTTCATACCAGCCGGGCTGGGGCTGGAGCAAGCGGTGTGGGCGTTGAGTCAGCGCAACCAGCCTGCCCTGTGTGTCCCAGGCTCCGGCTTTGCAGCCGGAGGTGGACGAATCAATACCGATGACCAGTTCATTCGTCATAACGAATGGAGAGATTCTACACGAAAAATGCCCGGTTCCGCGTGATATAATTTTTAATAAGATGGGCCTGATCTGGACGCCGCTGACATTGATCCTGCGCAATCCGTTTCGCATTTCTTATGGAACGAGCGATACGCGGCAGGTGTTCTGGATTCGCCTGACGGGCGATTCCTGTGGGGATGATTCTCAACATGATAGCGGTTGGGGTGAGGCCGCCATTCCACCCTATTATGGCGTACAGACCAACAGTATGACGGATTTCTGGGAAACGCTGGCACGTTCTGGCCGGGCTTTTCCGGATGATCCCGATCAGGTGGAGAACTGGGTGGGGCTGCAGGGCCCGGCGCCGGCGCGCTGTGCGGTTGAAATGGCGCTGTATGATCGGATCGCCCGGCAGCGCGGACAGACCTTGTATGCGCTGCTGGGTCTGCCCAAGCCGCAACCGCTGGCGACTTGTTTCACCCTGGGCATTGATACACCGCAGCACATGGCGCGCATGGCGCAGCAGGCTGGCAGTCTGCCAATCTTGAAAATCAAATTGGGGGTCGGGGGAGATGAGGTGCGATTGGCCGCTATTCGTGAAGCGCGCCCGGATGCGCGCCTGTGGGTGGACGGAAACGCGGGGTGGACATTCGATCAGGCGGCGGCTGAGCTGCCTATGTTGGAAAAGTTTGAAATTGAGATGCTTGAGCAGCCGTTGCCCAAGGAACAGATCGAACGAATGGGAGAACTGCAGCGGCAAACACGCATCCCCATTGTGGCAGACGAATCGTTGCAAACGATGGATCATCTGGAGCGTCTGGCGGCGGCAGGTGTGAAAGCGGTAAATCTGAAGTTGCAGAAATTGGGCGGATTAAGTCCGGGTGTGCGGGTTGCGCGCCGCGCGCGCGAATTGGGCCTGCATGTCTTGCTGGGCTGCATGATTGAATCCTCGCTGGGCACCACCGCCATGGCTCATTTGATGGCCCTGGCGGATTGGATTGATCTGGATGCGCCAATGCTGATCAGCAATGACCCCTTCGATGGATTGCATTACGCCCAAAATGGTTTGGTCTCTCTCCCTGAGCGGATAGGGATCGGGGTGATTCGGAAAGGTTGATCTACGGAAGCCCTCGCTGCCATCCTCATCGCAACCCGAAATCAATATGCTGACCGGCGATTCCACGTCTTTGAGGTGGAGGCGCAGCCAAACAGTATTGGAGAGATCGTTCTCACCGGGCGGATCTTGGACCCGGCGCAACTGGATGGGCTGACACAGCGCTTGTTGGAGCAGTTTCCCGGCGCGCGATTCAACCTGAGCGGTTTGCGCATCCTGCGGGACGGCTCGCAGCGCATTGCCACGGTGGCGGTTAATGTGACCCATCTGCAGGCGCAGCCGGGATGGTTTTCCGAGATGGTCAGTCAACTCTTGTTTGGCTGGCAGGTGGAAATCTTGGATATACAGGAAAATTGGGCGTTTGTGCGTCAGATGGATGGCTACCTGGGCTGGGCTTATCTGCCGTATCTGCGCGAACCGCCCGCGCCTTTCCCCACCCACCTGGTAGGTGCGCCCGAGGCGCTGCTGCGCAATAAAGCTTCGGCGCGCAGCGGTGTGGCCGGCCGCTTGCTGGGCGGCACCGCGGTGCATGTCATGGAAATCCGTGGGAGTTGGGCCAGGATTCCGGCTCATCAGACCGGCTGGGTGCCGTTGGCTGACCTGCGCGGATTGGATCAATTACCCCTGGACGAAATGCAGCGCCGCCAAATGATGATGCAGGATGCGGCGCACATGGTGGGAGTCCCTTACCTTTGGGGCGGGATTGGTGCGAATGGGATTGACTGTTCGGGATTATCGCAGCTACTCCACCGCTGGATCGGTATCCCCATCCCGCGCGACGCCGACCTGCAATTTGAGGCGGGTAAAAAAGTAGATCCGCCATTTCAGCCGGGTGATCTGCTCTTCTACGGCGATGGGGAGGAACCGGGCCAGATCACTCACGTGAGCATCAGCACCGGCGGCTGGAAGATCATCCATTCTTCGCGCAGGCTCAACGGCGTGTATTATGACGATGTGCTGGCGGACCGCTACCTGCGCGAGCATTTTATTGGCGCCTGCCGCTTTGTCTAGGTCATTGCTGCCGTGGCCGTCCCTGCTGCTCTGTCGAACACCTTCAGCGCCTTTCGCCACCGTAATTTTCGTATCTGGTTCATCGGGCAACTCATATCTTTCATGGGTACCTGGATGCAAAACACCGCCCAGGGTTACCTGATCTATGAACTGACCCGCTCCGAGGCATTTTTGGGCGTGGTCAGTTTCGTTGCCGGGATACCCACCTGGGTTTTTTCATTTTACGCCGGGGTGGTGGCCGACCGCATCCCTCGGCGCACGTTATTGATGATCACCCAGGCGTGCATGATGCTGCTGGCCTTCATTCTGGCGGGCTTGATCTTTGCCGACCTGGTACGCCCCTGGCAGATCGTGGTCATGGCTTTTATCCTGGGGGTGGTCAACGCCTTCGATGCGCCCGGGCGGCAGTCGTTTGTGGTCGAGCTGGTGGGGCACGAGGATTTAACCAACGCCATCGCGATCAACGCGATGATGTTTAATACCAGCCTGATCTTTGGACCGACCATTGCGGGTATTGTGTACGCGCTGTTTGGGCCTGCCTGGTGCTTTTTTATCAACGGCGTATCGTTCATATCGACTTTGACGGCCTTGTTTTTTATCCGGGTTGATGCGCAACCGCTGCGCGCCCGGCGCATCCCGGCTGTGCAGGCTTTCAAAGATGGGTTGAAATACATTCGCAGTGAAAAGCTGACGCTGACCCTGCTGATCAGTGTGTTTATCATTAATTTGGTCGGCTTTGGGCTGCTGCCTTTGATCCCCGCCTGGGCGGTGCGCGTGCTGGGCGGCGATGTGCGCACCAACAGTTTTCTGATTTCGGCGCGCGGGGTGGGAGCAGTGGTGGGGGCGCTGACCATCGCCTGGCTCTCCAGCCGTAAAATGCGCGGCAGGCTCTACACCGCAGCCAGTTTTCTGCTCCCGGCGGCATTCCTGGCTTTTGCGCTGGCGCGCTGGCTGCCGCTGTCATTGGCATTGCTGGCGTTGGTGGGGTTTGCGTTGATCAACCTGAACAACAACAGCAACGCCATGATCCAGTCGCGAGTGCCGGATGAGCTGCGCGGGCGGGTGATGGCCGTGTTCACCATGATGTTAATGGGTGGGATGCCAATCGGCTCCCTGATACTGGGTGTGCTGGCGCAGAAGGTCGGTCCGCCGTTGACGGTCATTTTGGGGGCGGCGTTTCTGGCGGCATACGCGCTGTGGGTGCTGGTCAAGCGTCCGGATGTGCGCCGGATGGGTTGAACCGGAGTGGACACAAATACGGTCGAACCATCCAGCTCATTCCTCGCTGATCAGGCATCCCTCGAAAACCAATTGACTCGCCTTGTCATCTGTACTACAATAAGATCATGGAAAAGAATCTGTGTCGGTCTGCCTCCTGTTTGAACTCTGCCACCGATTATTATTACAGAGGACAATTCTAGCTGGGGAGGCGGTAGACCTGTGAGCCGGTCTGACAGTGAAAAACATAACCTCCCACTCGGGAGGTTTTTTTTGGAAGGAGTGAAGGGTGAAAGCGAATGTATTTGACGAATTGAAGTGGCGGGGCTTGGTCTTTGATCAGATGGAAGGCGTGCCGGAGCTGCTGGGGCGCGAGCAAGTGACCGTCTACAACGGCTTCGACGTGACCGCCGACAGCCTGCACGTGGGGCACATGGTGCCGTTGCTGGCGCTGGCGCGTCTGCAGCGCTTCGGGCATCACGTCATCGCGGTGGCAGGCGGCGGTACGACGATGGTGGGCGATCCCAGCGGTAAGAGCAGCGAACGCCGGCTGATGAGCCAGGACGAGATCGAAGCCAACGCCAATTCGATTAAAGGGCAGCTGGCGCACTTCCTCGACTTTGAGAGCAAGCGCAACCCGGCGCGGCTGGTCAACAACGCCGACTGGTTGTTGAAGTTAAATATGATCGAGTTCCTGCGCGACATCGGCAAGCATTTCACGGTCAATTACATGCTGGAGAAGGAATCGGTGCGCACGCGGTTGGAACGCCAGGAGGGGCTGTCGTTCACCGAATTCTCCTACATGTTGATGCAATCTTACGACTTCCTGCACCTGTTCGACACCTTTGGCTGCACGCTGCAGACCGGGGGCAGCGACCAATGGGGTAACATCACCGCCGGGGCTGAGCTGGTGCGGCGCATGCGCGGCAAGCCGGCCTACGGGATGGTCTATCACCTGATCACCAAAGCCGACGGCAGCAAGTTCGGCAAGACGGAGAGCGGCTCGGTGTGGCTCAAGCCCGAGCGCACCTCGCCCTACAAGTTCTTCCAGTTCTGGCTGAACACCGACGATCGGGATGTGATCACTTACCTTAAATTCTTCACCTTCCTGCCGCAGGCCGAGATTGAGGCGTTGGCCCAGGCGACGGCAGACCGGCCCGAGGCGCGCGAAGCCCAACGGGCGCTGGCGCGCGAAGTGACCCGACTGCAGCACGGCGAATCGGCGCTGGCGCGGGCCGAGCAGGCCTCCCAGGCGCTGTTCGGCGGCGACATCACCCGCCTGTCGGCGGCCGAGATCGCGGATGTGTTCTCGGAGGTGCCCTCGATGGAGCTGGCGCGCGAGAGCCTGGGGGGCGAGGGGCTGGGGATCATCGAGCTGATGATGCAGGCGGGGATGACTTCCTCGAAGGGCGAAAGCCGCCGGGCGGTCCAGGAGGGCGGGGTGTACGTGAACAACATCCGCGTGCAGGACGTGGCGCGCATGGTGGCGGTTTCGGACGCGGTGGAGGGGCAGTTCGTCATCTTGCGCCGCGGCGCGAAGAATTACCGGCTGGTGAAGTTGGTGGGCTAACCGGATGGGATTGATGGCTGCTCAGCCGCGGGACACCCCGGGGCT
>CAZCBJ010000028.1:0-26074 GCA_964496705.1 uncultured Anaerolineaceae bacterium
AAAAGGCCGATCGTATTCATACCAGGCTGTTAATTCTCGGTTCGGGACCCGCCGGCTGGTCAGCCGCTTTGTATGCCGCTCGCGCCGAATTAAAACCGGTGGTGCTGACCGGTATCCATCTTGGCGGTCAGGCAGCGCTGACCTATACCATTGAGAATTATCCCGGCTTTCCAGAAGGGGTGGGCGGGGTTGAGTTGGGCGACCTGTTCCAGAAGCAGGCTGAGCGGTTTGGCGCCAAAGTTGAATTTGATACGGCTGCTATGGTCGATCTGAGCTCACGACCGTTTAGAATAACCGCGGATAATCACAACTACCTGGCTGACAGCCTGATCATCGCCACCGGAGCCAGTTCAAATCCGCTCAATGTGCCCGGTGAGAAAGAAATGACCGGACACGGTGTGTCTTATTGCGCCACCTGCGACGGCTGGTTTTTCAAGGAGAAACGGGTGGCGGTGGTCGGCGGCGGGGACTCCGCGCTTGAGGAGGCAATTTTCTTGACCCGTTACGCTTCATCTGTGACCATCATCCACCGGCGCGATGCGCTGCGGGCCGGGCCAATTCTACAGCGGCGCGCCAAAGAGAATCCGAAGATCGAGTTTTTATGGAACACGGTGGTGACCAGGATCGATGGTGGCAAAGTTGTCACCGGATTGGGCTTGAAGAATGTGCAGACACAGGAAGAAACGGATTTTGCAACAGATGGAATATTCATCTTCATCGGTCACACCCCCAACACCAGCTTGTTCAGCGGACAGTTGGAGATGGATGAACGCGGTTATATTCGCATTGATTCATTAACCCAGACCAGTGTGCCGGGGGTTTTTGCAGCCGGCGAGGCAGCCGATCCGCACTTCCGGCAGGTGGTCACCTCGGCCGGCATGGGAGCCGCTGCTGCCATTCAGGCAGCCAGATTTCTGGAAGCCGAATAAAAATTGGTAAAAAGCGCGGCCTTCCCGCGCTTTTTGGTTGCTAAGGGGTGGGCGTGGGGGCTGAGCCGCCTGCCCACCAACTGAAGACCCGCGGCGTGCTGACCGCACCGCCTGATTCCCAGATGGGATTGCCATCGCTGCCTGTGCCAGTTTGGCGCACCGCAAATACCGTCCACCGGAAGATGTGGGGATTGGCGCCGGTCGGCCGTAGACTGGAAGGCACGATAAATTTCGTGTCGGTGACATATTCGGTGACCTTTTTCCCCGAACCTTCGGTCACATCCTCAATCACCACCGCATAGGCCTCATTGTCGCGCAGTGTGCCCACGGTTGCCCATTGCAGGGTGATGGTCTCGTTCAATGCCATGAAGGCCGTTCCATCTACCGGGAGCAATAGATTGGGCGCCGGATAAGGCGGGGGAGGTGTGGCAGTGGGGGTGGGGCCGGGGGTGGGCTTTCTGGCGCAGAGGGGGATGATCAGATCTTGTCCCTGGTAAACAATGTCGTTTGGCAAACCATTGTATTCGCGGATGGCATCCATCTCTACATTATAATTTGCGGCAATCGCGCTGAGTGTGTCGCTTTCCTTGACTTCGTACAGGATCTTATCGCATGCCGACTCGGTGGCTTCCGCTGCGCTCAGTGTGGAGGTTGGCATGGGTGACGGTGTCGGGGTTGGTTGAGGGATGAGCAATTTCTGTCCAATGGACAGCGTGTTGCACTCGGCAGGCAAATTGTTCTGCACAATAATACTTTGTACCGATACCTGGAAAATGTATGCAATAGAAAGACAGGTGTCATTTGCCTGCACCATGTATTCGATTGGCGGCAGGGGGGTAAAGGTGGGCACAGGGCTGGGCGTCAGGCTGGCAGTGACCGTGATGGTCAAACTGGGGGTCACGGTGACCGTCGGGGTGACGGTCGGTTCCACAACCTTGCCTGTGGATCGAAGCACGCCGAAGATGATGGCGGCGCCGATCCCAACCAGCAGGATCATTAATCCAAGGGCAACCGGGAGACTGAGTGTCAATGCAGGCATACGCGGTCCCTGGACCGCTTTGCCTTTGCCTCCCGCATCACCAGGACTCAGGTTTCTACCGCAAACCAGACAGCGGGTCGCATTTTCATTCAAACGAGTGCCGCAAGTTGGGCAGACGCGCTTGTTGGCTGTCGAATCAGGACTCATAGCATCTAGGTTCTCCGTCGGGAGTCATTATACCATAAGGGTTTTTCCGCCTTTTCGGCGGAGCGGGTCTGTGTTATTCTGGAGAGGTGAGCGCACACAGCCTGTATATACATATTCCATTTTGCAAAAAACGCTGCAGTTACTGTGATTTCAATACCTACGCCGGGTTGGAATCCTTGAAGCCAGCCTACATGCAGGCGCTCGAAAGAGAAGCCCGTTTGCTGGCGCAGGCGTGCGGTTCGCCCATCCCGGTGCATACGATTTATTTTGGAGGCGGCACCCCTTCCATACTTCCTGCCGTATTCTATGCAAGTCTATTGAAAACCATTCGCGCGGAATATGCGATTTCGGCTGACCCCGAGATCACGCTGGAGGCCAATCCCGGCACCCTTGATCGGCGATCGCTGGCTGTGCTGCGCAGGACGGGCGTCAACCGGATCAGCCTGGGTGTTCAGTCCGCTCAGCCGTCTGAGCTTGAATTACTGGGTCGCGTCCATGATTTTAAAGATGTGATACGCTCCACACTTTGGGCACGCCAGGCAGGTTTTGAAAATATCAGCATGGACCTCATGTTCGGCTTACCCGGTCAAACGCTGGGGTATTGGCAAAACAGCCTTGAGCAGGTGGTGGGGCTTGGGCCAGATCATTTATCCTTGTATGCACTCACGCTCGAATCAGGGACAAATCTCCACGAGTGGGTGTCCCGCGGCCGGTTGCAAAACCCGGATGATGACCTGAGCGCTGATATGTATGAGTGGGCATCGGAATGGCTCGCCTCGAATGGCTTTCAACAATATGAAATCTCCAATTGGTCGCGCTTGAATGGGTCGGGCGAAGCAAGGGTTTGCCGACACAATCTGCAATATTGGCGAAATTTGCCTTATATTGGTCTCGGCGCCGGGGCGCATGGCTTTCTTCAAAATTACCGCCTGGAAAATGTCGCCACCATCCCTGAATATCTCCAGTTGATTGCCGGTTCAGAAAGTTTTGTTTATCCCTTCAGTGCTGCACTTGCTCATAAAAATTTCATTGATCTTCAAACAGAGATGGAAGAGACCATGATGGTCGGATTGCGTCTGACCGAAGAGGGGGTATCTCCGCAAGTTTTTCTGGAGCGTTTTGGCGTGCAGGTCGAAAAGGTCTTCGGGCAGCAAATGGATGACTTACGACGGAATGGGTTGCTCGAATGGAATGGGCCAATCCGCCTGACCCCCCGGGCGCGCTTAATTGGCAACCAGGTTTTTATGCGCTTTATCAGTCTGGATGAACAGGCGGGTTAACCGGTGACGGTTACACGAGTGCCATAACCGCGGCGGTCCCAGTCTTCCGGGTTAATCACTGGCGTTGTCCAGCGGTAAATCCATTTGGCTTCTTCGCTGCGCATATTCACACAGCCGTGGCTCTGAGGAATGCCGTAGTTGTTATGCCAGTATGTGCCGTGCAGCGCCACGCCGTGGGGCGCGAAAAAACACACCCAGGGCACCCCGGGTATTTCATAAGCATTGGTATCTGCGGTCAGATTACCATCGCCCATGTGTTTGCTGGGCATTTTCACCTGCACATTGAACACACCTACGGGAGTTTCCCAGGGGATTGAACCAGGCGGGAGATTAATCGGCGTTCGGGCGCCAGAAGAAATGCGGGTTTGCATGACGATGGTCTCTTCCTCATAAGCCGTCAGCATTTGGCGACCGATGGAGACCTCAATGCGCTTTTTTTCGGGCTTGATGTCCGGTGAAATCGGCGTGATTTCTTCCGGGGTGATGGGCCGGAAATGCACCGCAGGGGCCATGTACTCAATCTCAAGCAATTCATCTTTGATTTTGTACCAGGGTTGCCCGTCAGGACCTTCATCAACACCGGTCGCCCAGTGAACAGATTCATAATACAGGCGGTAAATGGGTTCCCAACCGGTGTAGATGTTATAACGCATGGTCTGGCTGAAGGGGACAGTTACCTCCACCAGTTGTCCGGTTTTTGGCACTTCCTTCATTACGTCATTTACCTGAAATCGAACCCGCTGTAATCGACCCGAGTGCACAAAACCGCGCCAGACCCGATACCAGACAGGATTATAGCCCGGGCCGTGCTCTGACGTGACTTCATAGTAGATATTGACCAGCTCATCGCGATAACGTTGATAAAGAATCTGGCTCTCTTCCCAGGGCTGGCTATGGACACTCACCGAGCGGATCGTCACCCGCGCGACGTCCTCTGGCGGAATATCAGACTGTCCTCCGTACAGCGATCGAAACGCAAGGCTGGTTACGCTCAGACCGCATAACTTGAGAAAATCGCGTCTTGTAATTCTACTATTCATGTCCGAAATTATAACAAATTCGGGCGAAATATCTAGCCCGGATACCGATCAGCCTTTAATCACTGCGACCGGGCGCAGCCTGGCGGCTTTTTTGGCTATTCCCGCACCCTTGACTGCCTCGACAACGGTGTCGACATCCTTATATGCCTGGGGTGCTTCCTCTGCCAGCCCTCCGATGGAGCCGGCACGAATTCGTATGCCACGCTGTTCCAGCTCTTTGCGCAGGCGTTCTCCGCGGATTTCACGCTTGGCCTGGTTGCGGCTCATCATCCTCCCCGCTCCGTGGCAACAGGAACCCAGCGCGCGCTGCATGCTGACCTGGGTGCCGGTCAGCACCCAGGAGGCGGTGCCCATGCTGCCGGGCACCAGAACTGGTTGACCAATGGCTGCATATTCACCTGGTAAACCGGGGGAACCGGGTCCAAAGGCGCGCGTGGCGCCTTTACGGTGGACGCAAACTTTCATCAGTTTGCCGTTGATGGTATGGGTTTCTGTTTTTCCGATGTTATGGGCGATATCATACACCTGGTGCAACTGCCAGTGTTTCACCTTGCCTGCCAGCACCTGTTCGAAGGCCTTGCGCGCGGAGTCAGCCAGGATCTGGCGATTGGCAAAGGCGTAATTGGCGGCTGAACGCATCGCGCCCAAATAATTTTGACCCTCCGGTGATTGGATCGGCGCGCACACCAGTTCGCGGTCAGGCAGATGAATGCCGTAACGCCGGACTGCAGCTTGAAAATCCTGTACGTAATCGGTGCAAATCTGGTGACCAAATCCACGCGAACCGCAGTGAATCATCAATGTCAGCGCGCCTTCTTCAAGACCCATCGCCTGGCAGGCAGCCGGGTCAATAATTTGGTCCACCACATCCACCTCAATAAAATGATTGCCGGCTCCCAGCGATCCCAACTGGGAGGCTGCGCGTTTTTTGGCTTGAGGGCTGGTTTTTTCGGGGTCAGCTCCTTCGATGGTCCCATTTTCTTCCGTGCGGCGTAAATCTTCCTCGCTGGCAAAGCCTTTCCTCTGTGCCCAACGCGCTCCCTGCCGGCAGACCTGGTCCAACTCCTCTACCGAAAGCCGCAACCCACCACCAGTGCCCACCCCGCTGGGGCAAAAGTGATCCAGCGCCTGAGCCAGTTCGTCCAGGTATGGCTCCACCTCGTCCAACCTGATGGAGGAGGCCAGCAACCGTACGCCGCAGTTGATATCGTATCCAATTCCGCCGGGAGATACGACGCCATCCGCCAAAGCGGTCGCAGCCACTCCGCCGATGGGAAAACCATAACCCTGGTGCATATCCGGCATGACGCACACCTGCCCAACCAGGCCTGGCAGTGTTGCAGCGTTCACCGCCTGTTCGATGGATAGATCTTCACACGCGGTTTCCAATATTTCACGGCTGGCAAAAAAGCGCACCGGCACGCGCATATCGGCGCGATAGGTCCGCGAGATTTCCCATTCATACTCACCAATTTGTTGAAAATCCTTTAACGACTGCATATTTTCATCATACCATATTCGATGAGGGTCGTCTGATGGATATTGATCACGGCTCCTTCGCAATTTTTGCGATTAGAGGGTGGGTCAGTTCGAGGTAAGCCTTGACCGGTAAGCGGATGTTTAAATTGCGTTGTCCGCCAGAGACATGGATATCGGCGTGCTGCAGCGCAGCCTCATCCAGAATGATTCGAAAACCGCGGTTGGTCAACGCCAGGGCAGAAATACTTCCGGTTTTTAATCCGGTGATTTTCTCGGCTTCATCTTGGGATGCCAGACGAACCTTCTTTTCACCTACACTGGCAGCCGCCAACCGCAGGTCCACCTCATTGGGGCCCGGGATGACACAAAGCAGCGGTTTTTTTCCGGCAGCCTCAGGGATGACAACGATTGTTTTATAGACGACCTCCGGTGGGACACCGAGTATATCCGCAGTTTCGATTGCGCCGCGTTTTTCGTTAGAAAGCTCGAAAACCTGATGGGGAATTTTGCGACTTTGCAGCAAGCGGGTGACGTTATTCGCGATCATTGACAAGTATGGAATTGCTGAAAATCCAGCCGCGGCGCCTGCCCCAAAAATCCAGATAGCATTCCACACGGTATGCGCCGGGTTGGGTGGCGATGTGAGTGCAAATGGTCTGATCCTGCCATTTTTTTATGACCTGACCATTGTGGAGCAATCTGCATTCTGCCTCCTGGGGCAGAGTGATCTGGAAGGTTACTCCGCCATCCAGTTTTAATTGATCACCCATCTCGGCGATTCTCTGCCTGCCTTTGGCAGTGAAACGGAATCCGCTGGTTGGAGCGGCCAGATCGTATCCGATGAACAGCCTGCTTTGTTTTAGTGTGTCGAGGATCATCCTGCGATCATCTTTGAGATTCCCGCTGAGTTTTTCTGGCGTGAGTAGATGATTGTTCACAGTTCGGAAATGAAAGTCGTAGGGAAAAAGGGTTCGTCTGATCGGCCCCATCCGCGCCTTCAACGCATGGGCATCTGATCCGGCGATGGCAGTGACCTGGCGACCGTTGATCAGTATTTCATCCCATTTCTTGAGCGCTTCTGGATTGGGTCCTAACGGGAAGAGCTGGGGAAAAAAAGAATACAGCATGGCATCCAATCGGTTATGAATCCGGCTTTTTAACTCGCTCATGAAGTTCCAGATTTCCAACCCATCAATATCTTCAACCTGCCAATCCTCCCAGGAGATGTCATCTTCGTTAAAAAGCGGCAATGCATCCTCAAACGGATGAGCCGGAAGAGCCAGCCCGCCTGCTCGGTGCACCTGTTCAACCAACTGGGCGACATTCGGAGCATACTCAACAACCTCGCGATCCGCACCCAGGACGAGCAGATGGCTTTTTTGGGGATTACGCGTCTGGTCATGAACTTCTTCGCCAGTCATCAGCAGGATGCAGCGACCATTCTGTCGGGTATATCCATCGATACCCTTAACCAACACGTTGTGGTCAGTGACGATCACCGCATCGATGCCTGCGCGCAGGGCTGCCAGGGCAATCTCAGCATGGGTTGCATTTCCATCCGAATATGTGCTGTGCATGTGGACGTTTACAATAATTTCTTGCATGTGCAGTTGACGATTTGGGTGAAAAACAGGTATAATCTGCTTCGCTGTATTACAGGAGGCTAGGTGTGACGTTAGTAGAATATTTCGATATCGCTCTGATTATAACTTCGATCGCTCTGGTTGCGCTGGTGGTCTTGCAGAATAAAGGGATTGGTCTGGGCGGTCTGACCGGATCCGATTCTTCCAACATTTTTGCAGCCCGGCGCGGCTTCGAGAAGACTATTTTCATTGTTACAATCGCTCTGAGTGTGTTGTTCTTCATCCTGACGTTTGCGACAGTGATCATCCACAAATAATTGACAAATCCTGGTTTGGGATTAGCCTGACTTTTCATCCGGGGCGATAGGCATTAAAATGCGTATCACCCTTGTGGTGTTTTCCAATCCATGAAAAAAATACGCTGGCAACTCATCATTATTTTCCTTACAGGCATTGTTGTGGGTATCCTGCTGCTTGGAGAGCAACCCACCCCTGTTCAACAGAATGTTGTCAATCCTGAACCTGTCCAAGGCGGAATATATACCGAGGCTGCGATTGGCTCAGTTCAACGCTTGAATCCCCTTTTAGATTATCAAAATCAGGTTGACCGTGACATAAACCGCCTGATCTTTTGCAGCCTGTTGCGCTTTGATGACCGGGGGAATCCGGTTGCCGATCTGGCCGAGTCGTGGGGTGTATCAAAAGACGGGACGATTTATAATTTCTCACTCCGAAAGAATATATTCTGGCATGACGGCCAACCTGTCACAACGCGCGATGTCGTCTTCACGGTGGAAATGATGCGCCAGGGGGGTGACATTGTTCCCAAGGATTTACAGGAGTTGTGGAAGGAAATTGTGGTCAAGGATCTCAATGAGACCACACTTCAATTCCAGTTGCCCGAGCCTTTCTCACCTTTCCTGGATTATCTCACTTTCGGTGTTCTACCTGAGCATCTACTCGGTAAATTAAATTTTGACGAGATGGTGGGGTCAGCTTTTAACCTGCAGCCCGTCGGCAGCGGCCCGTACAAATTTGATCGCCTGGTGATTGAAGATGGGCAGATTACCGGCGTGATTTTGCAAGCCTATAATAAATACTATGGAGCAAACAAAGCTTTCATTGATCAGTTAGTCTTCCGGTTTTATCCCAACCATGTCGCAGCTTTGCAGGCCTATCGTGACGAGGCGGTTCAGGGCATCGGCAGTGTTTCAGATGAAATTCTTGCGGATGCGCTGGTTGAGCCGGGATTGGCCCTTTACACCAGCCGCCGACCAGAAATGAGTCTGGTGCTTTTTAATTTGAAAGATAAGCAATCTGAATTTTTACAGAGCCCACAGATTCGGCGGGCTCTATACATGGGGCTCAATCGCCAGCGGATGGTCAACAGCATCTTGAATGGTCAAGCCATCCTTGCCACGGGACCAATCTTCCCGGGAACATGGGCTTATTATGATGGTTTGAAGCCCGTTGAATATAACCCGGATCAGGCCATCACTATTCTAAAGAATGCCGGGTATATTTTGGCTGATACAGATGCCACCGTGCGAGAAAAGGATGAGGTTCAATTTTCTTTCACCCTTTTGCATCCTGACGATGAGCAACATACTTTGCTGGCAGAAGCCATTCAAGCGGATTGGGCCACATTGGGTGTCCAGGTGCTGCTGGAAAGCCTTCCGTATGACACACTCCTGGCAGATCGGTTGAGAACCCGTGAGTATCAAGCCGCATTGGTGGACCTCAACCTCACCCGCTCCCCCGATCCAGACCCATACCCGTTTTGGGATCAAGCTCAGGCAGTTGGGGGTCAAAACTATACCCAATGGGACAACCGTATTGCCAGTGAATATCTGGAACAGGCGCGCATCACGGTGGACCGCGCTGAGCGCGCGCGGCTTTACCGCAATTTCCAGGTGGTCTTTGATGAAGAGCTGCCCGCCTTGCCTCTTTTTTATCCTGTCTACAGTTTCGCAGTCAGCCGCGATATCCAAGGGGTGAGGGTGGGTCCGTTGTTTGACACCAGCGACCGGTTCAATTCTATAACATCCTGGTTTCTCAATATCCGCGCCCCGGCGCCCAGGATAACGAGTACGCCTGAACCTTAGGCGAACCAGATGTGGTCGCCTGATGATGATCTGCAATTCACGAGGGCTGCCATCCAGGAGATGGAATCTTATTTGATCTCCGATGTTCTCTATTGGCCGATTTCCACCAGGAAAAGGTCGGTCGGAGTTGGCGAACAGCAATTGTCCATTGGGACGCTGCTCCTCTGCCTGGCTCGGTTGCGGGGGGCGATTAAAGATCAGAAGGTGCTGTCAGAGCTGCCAACCATTGAATCACAGATTGACCAGATACGCCAGAAATGGCAAGCCAACTGGCTGCGCAAGGCACGATTGGAATTTCCACAACGCCTGCGTCTCTGGCAGAATGCGCTGGCAGATGCTTCGTCTGACTTAGCCGCTTTTTCCAGTGGATATCCCCGCTCAGTTCGCTGGCGTGTGATGATGGACTTAATGGCTGAAGACATGGCACAACCGCCTGGGCAGGAGATGAACGCGCTGGCAAGACTTGATCAGCAACTCAAAGCGATCACCAGCCCTGGCAAATTTGTCTGGGATGCCCGGCTTGCCCCGGGTTTCCCGATTGAACACTACTGGTACCTTTTTGTTACAGTCTTTCAGCCGGGAGGTCAGCGATGACGCCTTTTTACACACTCGGTGGAGATGATGGGTTTACGGGGCTTTTAGGAGAAGGGCGGGTGTCCAAAGCCGATGCGCGCATGGAAGCGCTGGGAACATTGGATGAGACCACTGCTGCATTGGGTTTGGCGCGGGCGCAATCCGGTTCGGATGCGATCCGGGCGCTGCTCATCCAGATACAACGCGATTTATATGGATTAATGGCTGAGGTTGCGGCAACCCCGGAAAATGCGGAAAAATTCCGTACCATCGACACCCAAAAGGTAAACTGGTTGGAAGAGCAAATTGAACAATTATCTCTTCAGGTGGTTGTTCCACGCGAGTTCATTCTGCCCGGCGATACGCTTGAATCAGCGGCATTCTCGTTGGCGCGGACGGTAGTGCGCCGGGCTGAGCGGCGGGTTGCCGAGTTGTCGCAGGCCGACACACTGGAGAACAGCGCATTACTCCAATACCTCAATCGGTTGTCTTCACTGTGTTTCATTCTTGAGCTGGCAGCGGTTCAATCGGGTGGTCTTGCCGCGCCGACCAAAGCCAAAACGCGCCCTGCCAAGGGGGTGCAGTAAAACGATCTGAGCCATTTCCCAGGCTTATTGCTCGATTTTGGCCAGCTCGGCGTCGACGGCATCGGTTAATTCCAGGTAGGATTTCTGGATGTTGACCAACATTCCATTGACCACAAAGGCTGGCGTCCCGCGGATTCCCAACCGGTTGCCAGTCAACCTTTCATCTTGAACGCGATTCGCATACTTTCCGCCGTTCAAACATTGTTTGAACGGAGCCACATCCAGTTTTAAGGTGTCCGCAAAGGCGATCAGTCTGCGGTTGGTAAAGTTGCCGATATTTTCGCCGGTTTGGTTGGCAAATAATATGTCGTGATATTCCCAGAACCGGTTCTGGTCCATGGCGCAGTAAGCAGCTTCAGCCGCCTTTCTGGATTCTTTTACGGTTGCGTTGTCATCAATAAACGCCCAGGATCGAAAGGTCAGATACACTTTTCCGGGATCGATGTAGTTGCGGATAAGCTCTGGTTCAAAGGTCTTGCTGTAATACGCGCATCCGGGGCATTGGAAATCTGAATAGACCTCGACCTTCACCGGCGCGTCAGGATTGCCGATGGAATTTGCCTGGGGATTGGGGCGCGAAATGGGTTCAGCGGTGGCAATATCCGTCACCGGCCGTAAACTGGGATAAATCAAAGCAGTTGCCAGCAATCCCACTCCCAGAACAATCAGGAGCAAGATCAACAGGCGCTGTCTGGATGGGCGGGTTTTTTGTTTGCTGCGAATCTCACGTTTTCGTCGGGGCATTTTACTCTCCTACAACCTTTAAGATATACACTGGAAGATTTTCGCCGGTTTTCTCAAATCCCAGTTTTTGGTATAAGGCCAGAGAGGCGTTATTGTCACTCTGGGTGTTCACCGATACCAGTGAACTCTGGCTTTTCAATGCAAAAGCTTGCAAATCATGCACCATATTGTACCCAATATTGCTCCGCCTTGCCTCCGGATGTACAGCCAACCGCGCCAGGTGCATGCCGTAGATGGACTGGGTGCTGATCTGGTATCCCAGGATGGAATCTCCGCTGACTGCAACTGTTGCATAACCCGCCTGAAGAAAAGCAACCCGCAGGCTTTCAAACGGATTTTGCCACAACGGGTTAAAAGATATTCGGTCGAGCAGCTCCACCCCGGGCAAATCCTCCTCACGCATCTTTCTCAGGTGAATTTCTACTGGCATCTGCAAAGCGGCGGGCATTAAACCGCGCCATTCCATGACGACGATGTCGTGCAAGTGGGTGAATTGATTTGTTTTTAGAATTTCATCGAACCAGGGACTCAACGCCAGGGCAGCCACCAAAGCGTTTTTCCTGGCCTGGAGGTCGCGAAGCACTGCCGTAAACAGCAGCACCCACGCATCATGGGGAGTGATAGGGGGATAAGCGCTGGCAAATAGGCGTACCCAATGAATACCGGTCGGTTCATCCGGGCAGGCCAGCGCGGCGGTGATCTCATGCCCCTGTTCGAGGAGCCAATAAGGCTGACAGCCGAGCCAATCCAACGGAGAGCGCCAATCCAGATGCCGATGGAGGAATATATCTCGGTCCAGGAAAGCCTTGACCTGTGTCAGATGCTCTTTGCCAGCCCGATATGTTATCCGGTCAGCCATGACAATCAGCGCAACAGTCGAGGAGGGATTTTTAGCAGGAACAGAAGAAGGCGTTCTCTTAAATTGAGCTTTTTTTTCACGCGCAATCCTGCCTGCATGGTGACCATCGCATCAAAAATTTTCCCGCGACGCAATTGCAGCGCAGAAAGAGTCTTACAGGTGATGCTTAATAATTCCTGCTCTCCAGCCTGCTCAAATAAAATAATGCAGGTCTGATATTTTTGTTCGGCTTCAGCGAAGCGGTGCAATCCTTCCAATGCTGCGGCTTGATTGCCCAAGGATAATGCTTGTTCACGCGTTTTACCGCGCTGCTCGAAGAGCAGATCTGTGCCCCTGGCTTTTTCATAAGCGGCTGATGCATTCCCCAGTTTGAAAAGGGCTACGCTGGCGTTATTATTCATCTCCGCTTCGTTGATCGCATCACCCGTAGCGGCGAAGCACGCCGCGGCCCGGCCAAACAAATCCGCTGCAAGCTGATAATCCCCATTTTGGTAGGCGGATTGCGCCTGTGCAGAGAGGGTTTCAGCGGACATGGTCAACGTGAGTCGGGCTGTCAGAGATGGACTTAGAAGGTTATTTCGATCAAACCTTCGGCCAATGTGCGCAGTTTTTCCACATTCATCTCGCTCAAACGAAGCGCAGCCTGCAGATAGGGTTGATTAACTGGCTTGATGATAAAATTTTGCAATTCATGGGGCAGATTGAGAAATTTCTGGGTGGCTTGCTGACGATTGTACCACTCGCCGACGGGACCATGTTGGTCAAAGACATCCTGGATACGGATTTCCAGGTGTTTGGCTAGAATTTCAAGTTCTGGCAGCGGAATCTGAGTCCGACCGGTTTCGTATAGCTGTAAATTTCCAATCGGGATTGAGGTCATGCGTGCCAGGTCTTCAAGGGTCAGACCTTTTTCCTTCATCGCCATGCGTAATCGGGTGACCAACACCCGATTGCGCAGGTCTTTCAGATTGTGCGTGGTGCGCTGGTCGATGGCTTTTTTCTGCAAGGTTTCATTGCCCCAGAAGTGGTCCAAGGGAACGTCCAGGAAATAAGCCAGCGTTTCCAATTCGGGGAGCGATAAGGCCTGTTTTCCTCGCTCCACAGCCTGGTACGTCTCGGCGGATATATCCAGTGCTTCAGCGCACTCCTCAATGCTGCGGCGTTTTACCTGGCGGGCTTCAGAGATTAGAAGCCCCAGTTTCCGCATCCTGATTTGTATGGTGGCCAGGTTATTTTCCATGCTTATCTCCTCCTTATGCTCATCGCCTTCGCCCGCCAAGGATTTCGGACAGGTTGGCCCCAAATACTTCGGGTCCTAGCTTAAAGCCAGCTGCTTCTAATTTGGGCGTGAAAAATGGACGAATCCCGGTGGGTTTCACCTCTCCCAAAACAGCGCCATCCGGACTCAATCCAGTTTGTTCAAAACGAAATATCTCAGTCATGATGATTGTGTCGCCTTCCATCCCGGAGATTTCTGTGATGGAAGTCACCTTCCGCGCACCCCCTCGCAGGCGGGTTTGCTGAACGATCAGGTCAATGGCTGAGGCAATTTGCTCGCGCAACACTTTGACCGGCAATTCCATCCCGGCCATCATGCACATTGTCTCAAGGCGCGAGGTCGCGTCACGGGGGCTGTTGGCGTGCAGAGTGGTCAAAGATCCGTCGTGTCCGGTGTTCATCGCCTGCAGCATGTCCAGCGCTTCACCACCGCGCACCTCACCCACAATGATGCGATCGGGGCGCATGCGCAACGAGTTGCGAACCAATTCGCGGATGGTGACCGCGTTTTTCCCTTCTGTATTGGGCGGTTTGGTTTCCAATCTGACGACATGTTCCTGCTGCAATTTCAATTCGGCTGCGTCTTCTATGGTGACGATGCGCTCATCCTCTGGAATGAAGCCTGAAAGGACATTCAGCAGGGTGGTTTTGCCGGAACCGGTACCGCCGGAAATGATGATGTTCAAACGCGAAACCACGCAAGCGCGAATAAATTCGGCGATATTCTTGGTGATGCTGCCATATTGGATTAACTGTTGAACGGTCAGTTTTTCTTTTTGGAATTTTCGGATGGTAATACTGGGGCCATCTATTGCGCAGGGCGAGATAATGGCGTTGACGCGCGAGCCATCCGGCAGACGCGCATCTACCGTTGGGCTATCGGAATCAATGCGCCTGCCCAGCGGGAGGATGATTCGATCAATCAACCTTAAGACCGATTCATCGTCCTCAAATGTGACATTGGTCTTCACGATCTTGCCCTGTCGCTCTATGTACACATTTTTCGGCCCGTTGACCATGATTTCGGTGATGTCGGGGTCATCCAAAAAAGGCTGGATGATGCCAAAACCCAACAGTTCGTTGAGAATATCGTGAAATAATTGGTCGCGGATAGCCACTGGCAAGGGAGCTCGCAGGTTGTTGTAGACCTGGGTCAGTATATTCTCTAGTGCCTGTTGGCGCTGACCAGGTGGTACCGGACTACTTTCCAGTTCGCGCGTAACCTGAGCAATCAGATAGGTTTTAAGTTTGTTAATATCCTGAGCGCGAAAGGAGGTGGGCATGGGCGCGCTCATGAGATTTCACCTTCCTGAATTTCATCACAGGGGATGATCCACACGATCTGATGCGTATTCAGCAAGAGCATCCTGGATTTATACAGAAGATTTCCGTTGTTGTCGTGGACTACAGCATTGGTAACCGGAATGAACTCTTCAGCATTGTTGATTTCATCGCTGAGGCGGTTCTCGGGTCGGATGTGCAATCGAGCGCGAACACAGGTGGTGGTGGTCTGGATGATCACATCCAGGCCGATCTTACTGACCAACTGGGTGAACACCTTGCCTTTGTCATCAAAGTGATCCAACATCTTAGCTTTCCTTTTCGACTGGAGGCATAAGGTATCCCAGACCAGCGCGGGTGACGATGTGAAAAGGCGAATGAGGATTGTCTTCCAATTTTTGGCGCAGGCGGGCGATGCTAACCCATAAGATTTCTTTATCGTCGCGATATTGCGGCCCCCAGATGGCAACCAGCAGCTCTTCAGCGGTTAACACCTGGCCAACGTGATGGGCAAACTGGATGAGCAAGCGGTATTCTGTGGCAGACAGATAGACTGGCTTGTTATCGCGCCAAACCTCAGCGCGGGCAAAATCGATGCGCAGATTGCCGTGGGTGAAAAACCGAGACTGGGTGGGCTGCTCCACTGATTGGGCGCGGCGTAAGACAGCCCTCACCCGGGCTACCAATTCCGTCGCGGAAAAAGGCTTGACGACATAATCATCTGCGCCAACATTTAATCCTTTGACCCGATCGTGTTCTTCACCGCGCGCGGTGACAATAATGATGGGCACATTGGAAAATTGCCGAATCCGTTCACAGGTGGAAATACCATCCAGCTTTGGCATCAGCACATCCAGGATAACCAGGTCAGGATGTCGACTGGCAACCATCTCCAGGGCATCCTCACCATTGCTGGCAGTAACCACCTCGTATCCTTCTTTTTCCAGGTTGACCTTATAAAGATGCTGGTACAGCGGTTCGTCATCCACAGCCAAAATTTTCAACATTTGCCGCTCCTTCTCTCATCCTCAAGTGAATCTCATTGGCAGCCTAATGATAAATGAAGTCCCTTTTCCTTCGCTGGAATCAACGGATATATCGCCATTGTGTGCCTGGATCAATTTCTTGCAAATATGCAATCCAAGTCCTGAGCCATGTACATTTGGTCTCTGGCTTGGAACCCGGAAGAAACGTTCGAACAATTTAGATTGAAATTCTTCCGGGATGCCGGGACCCCAATCTTGTATGATGATTGTGGTAATCGTTTCATCCTGTTTTATTGTAATCAATATTTCCGAATCGGGTGCGTATTTTATCGCGTTACTGATCAGGTTCTCCAGAACCTGGGTGATGCGCTGCGAATCCGCCTGGACAGTTTTCAGCGGCGTGTCGACAGACGCGTGGATGGCCACATCGGGATGATGCAGCTTGGTGCGTGTGATTACAGTATTGACCAAGGCATCCATGCGCACCTGTTGAAATTGAAGCCTCAACTCGCCTGCCTGCAATCGAGCTGAGTCGAGCAGGTTTTCTATCAACTCCTGCAGACGGTCCGTTTCCTGATCAATAATCTGCAGGAATTCTTGCTGGGTGGCTTGATCCCAGGTGGTATCCGAACGGAGCAGCGTGGTGGTGTATCCCTTGATGAAACCCAATGGATTGCGCAATTCGTGTGTGATCGTGGAGATGAAGTCTTCCTGTAACCTGGCCTGACTGCGCTGAAGCTCAACCTGGTTGACCATGGACGTGAATTCTTCCGAGCGTATCTGATAAGCGATTTGCTGGGCGATAAATTCGCTCAGCTCAATTTCCTCAGGCTTGAATTCAGGTCCGCCAAAACGGATCAGGACCAGCACGCCTACCAATTTCTGTTTGATACGAAGTGGGACCCCCAGAGCGCCTGGGTTAGCCAACCGGTCGTTTTGATCATCGAGTGACATCGACACCACAACTGAGTTCTGGCTGTTTTGAACCTGGTTGACCACTGCCTCACCCCAATACACATCCGCCTCAGATGAGCGACCGCGCCCCATCGAACGAGCATAACCCACTTCATACATACCGGTCTGGTTGTCGAGCACATACAAGACCAAATTGTCGAAAATCAGGATGGGGCGCACAAATTTGGCAATTTGATCCAATGCTTCTTTCCAGCCAGGTGCCCGGGCTGCCATCTGTGAAATTTGAAAAGCATGATCGATGGTTCTTTCTTTATGGGCGGCAGTTGCTGGTTTCATTTTTTCTCATCCCCATCTACCCTGATGCAGTTCTTAATAAAAATTTAAATTGGCTGCCAGTCCCAACCTTTGAGGTGACATGGATCACCGAGCCGTGGGCTTCGATGATTTTTTTTGCCAGACTGAGGCCCAATCCTGCACCTCCAGCCTTGCGAGTGGAGGTTCCATCCAGCTGGTGAAAAGGCTCGAAGATTTCCTCCCGTTTATCTGGAGGAATGCCTATGCCGGTATCACTGACGCTGATTTGCACCAGACTGCCCTCCATATTCACCTTGACCACAATCTGACTGCCAGGCGCAGAAAATTTTATGGCATTATCGATGAATTGCATGATCACCCAGCCAATCTTCTGCCGGTCAGCGTTCACCATCGGGAGCTGACGAGGGCTGTCCATATTCAATGTCATTTTGTGCTGGGCGGCTGTGGTTGAGATGCTGGCAACGATTTCATGGCACAAGGTGCAGACATCAAACTCCTGTAATTTCAAAGATATCTGACCGCGTTCCGCCATGGAGAATAGCAATAAATCTTCGATTAATTTTTCCAATCTTTCGGTTGAGCGCTGCATCACATGCAAAGCCTGTTCCTGTTCAGTGGTCAGCGGGCCCAGACTGCTGGTCACCAATAATTCGATGTAGCCTTTCACATGCGTCAACGGGGTGCGCAATTCGTGGGATACATTCGCGACAAAGTTGTTCTTCATCTGGCTGGCTTCATTGAGTTTGTTCAACGCTTGTTCCAACTCTATCGTGCGCTCCTTGACCCGTTGTTCCAATTGCCGGTTGTATTCTTGCAGCGCAGAGCGCAGTTGGATGATCTGCTCGGTAATGGCTTGATCCAAAGTTTCTTTGGTTATCGCACCATTCTGTATCAGAATTTGTCCCAAAATCAGCGGCGTTTGGCCCTCTTTTCGGACGCGCTCCTGGGCATCCAGCGCTTCGCGCAAGTTCTCACGGCTGATCAAACCGCGTTCCACCAGATATTCGCCCAACCTTGGTACCAGTATTTCAGGTGTGAGTGTCATGGATAACTCCTCTTTATTGATTACGCCAAACCCACTTTCCACCGATCATGGTCGCATCTGGTTTAACCAGATGGATTTCCTGTGCAGATAGTTTGAAAGGATCCACCGGCAAGACGATGAGATCAGCCAGGTAACCGGCTGTCAGGGCACCGCTTCGGCTTTCGATACCTGCCGCATAAGCAGCTCCGTCAGTATAACCGTGCAAGGCCTGTACCAACGAGATTCTTTCTTCACTGAACCAACCCGTTTCGCCCGGCGAGCCGTCTGTTCGACGGCGGGTCACAGCCGCGTGCAAGCCCAGAAAAGGATTTGGACTCTCAACGGGTGCATCAGAACCGAACGCCAGCTTGGTTCCTTGTTGCGTCAGCGTATTCCAGGCGTACGCATACCGCGCCCGGCTGCCCCAGTGTTGGTCTGCCATGTACATATCGGATGGAGCGTGGATGGGCTGCATAGATGCGATGATCCCAGCTTGCGCCAATCGATGCAGATCGTCTGGGTGTAATACCTGAACATGCTCTATACGGTGGCGCAATCCAGGGAGCTGATGTTTCTGTTCATAATGGCGGAGCTCGTTGATGGCTTCGATCACTTCATGGTTGGCGCGGTCACCTATGGCGTGTACGGCCAGGGCGATGCCGTTCTGGCTGGCTTGTTGCCCAATCTCAAGGATTTGTTCCTTGTCCATCAAGAGCATCCCGTTAGAATGCGGGTTATTTTCATACGGCGCCAACATGGCTGCTGTCTGCGGACCCAAAGCGCCATCGGCAAATAATTTCAGATGACCCATACGCAGATAATCGTCGCCAAACCCACTGCGCAAACCCAGACCTATGGCATGTTGCAAGTCTTCAAGGGGGATGCCTTTGACCACCCTCAAATGCAGCAAGTTTCTTTCCCGCAAGATTTGAAGAGCCTCGAAACAGGCTCGATGGTCATAGTCGTGCAGACCGGTAATGCCCATTTGCCAGAGGTTTTGCTGAGCAATTTCTATTGCGTTGAGGATGGTTGTTTGACTGGGAGGCGCGATGACTTTTTCGACCAACTGCATGGCAGCTTCAAACAGGATGCCGGTTGGGGTACCTTGCGCATCTCTTTGAATCGAACCGCCTTCCGGGTCTGGGGTGTTGTGCGTTATGCCAGCCCGGAATAATGCCTCTGAGTTGGCCCAGGCTGCGTGCAATGATTTGGCTGTGAGATAAACAGGGTGGCGGGGAGCTATTTGATCCAATAATTCCCGGTTGCCAAATCCATCTTCCCATTGGTTCTGATTCCATCCATGACCGCGCACCCATTCTCCCAAAGGCGTTTCAGTAACCCGTCGGGCAACCCGTTCCAGGCATTCTTGACGGGTGGCTGTTTCGCAATCCACATGTTGGAGACCCAACGCATAATGCTGCAAATGAATATGCGCGTCCACCAATCCCGGCCAGATTGTTCTGCCTTGCATATCCATCTTTTCCACATGAAAAAACTCGGCGGCGATTTTCTGCGCATCGCTACCCACAGCCCAGATGGTTTCATCAATGATACATATTTCGGAAACCTGGGGGTGATTCGGGTCGAGCGTGCGAATATTGGCGTTATATAGATAAAGCAGGCGATTATTCATGGATGATTCTATCGATTAAGGTGTTCAGCTCGTCTTCACCGTAATATTTTAAGGTGATCGTTCCGCCTTTTTTGCCATGCCGAATGGTGACGCGGGTACCGAGTTTCTGGCGCAATTGCTCTTCCAATTCCTTGATCTCGGGTGCAGGGAGAATCTTCACCGTTTGGCTGGGTCTTTCGCCATTAAGTTTGCGCACCAGCTCCTCTGTCTGACGGACGGTCATGTTCTGATTGATGATGGTGTGCATGGCAGCAATTTGGGCTTGCTGGCTGCTTAACCCAAGCAATGCACGGGCATGACCCTCGCTGATCTTTTCCTCTGCCAGCGCTTTGCGAATTGAATCAGGCAATTTTAGCAGCCGCAGAGTATTGGTCACCGCCACCCGACTTTTGCCCACTCTACCGGCAATTTCCTCGTGGGATAAGCCAAATTCCTCGTTCAATTGTCGAAAGGCTTCGGCAGTTTCCAGTGGAGTTAAATCGGCGCGCTGCACATTTTCAATCAAAGCCAATTCCAGGCGCTGCTGCTCGGTCACCTGACGGATCAATACGGGCACAGAATCCAATCCAGCTAATTGGGCGGCTTTCAGGCGCCGTTCTCCGGCGACAAGAATATAACAATCCTTCTCTGGATCGTGGGAGACAAGCAGTGGTTGTAGAATACCATGCTCCTGGATCGATGCTGCCAGTTCTTGCAATGCTTCGTCGTGCATGCGATGACGCGGTTGGCGCGGATTTGGCATGATTTTTTCAATCGAAATGAAAACCGCCCCCTCGCTGCTGGCGGATGAGTTTCCACCGGGGATTAATGCGTCCAAACCTTTACCCAAACCACCTCTGCGTGCCATATTCACCTGCCTTTATGTCCCCAAAACGGGAACCAGGATGCCATCTTGTTCCAGCATCTCGCGTGCCAGTGCGGCGTAGGCTCGCGCCGCAGTTGATTCCGGCGCATAAACCGACACCGGTTGCCCATAAGATGGAGCTTCAGCCATGCGAATACTTCGCGGGATGACCGATTTGAATACTTTCTGCGGAAAATATTTCCGCACTTCATTAACCACATCGGCTGCCAGGCGTGTGCGCCCATCGTACATGGTCAGGATCACCCCTCTCACCTGCAGACCTGGATAGAGCGCATTGCGTACGCGATTGATGGTCAGGGTGAGTTGACCCAGCCCTTCAAGCGCCAGATATTCGCATTGCACTGGGATGACCACACCGCCTGTGGCGGCGATCAGACCATTGACAGTCAGCAAGCTCAAGGAAGGAGGACAATCGATCAAAACATAATCATAACGCTCTTGGATGGGACGGATGACCTCATGTAACCGCTGCTCGCGATGTTCCAGTTCTATTAATTCCACTTCGGCGCCGGCCAGCGCTGGCGAAGAGGGAAGCAAGGAAATATGGTAACGAGGGTTCTGCAGAATGCAGGGATTGATGGGTACTGAACCAAGCAGCACTTCGTAGGTGCCGTTCTTTATGTTGTTCTTGTTGATCCCCAAAGACGAGGTTGCGTTTGCCTGAGGGTCCAGGTCAATGATCAATACCTTTTGCCCGTATTCGCCCAGAAAAGCGCCCAGGTTGATGGCAGAGGTGGTTTTTCCGACCCCTCCTTTTTGATTCACGAAGCTCAGTACCTTTGTCATAACCTATGTCTTATGAAGGATTTCAGTTTGGTGAACCTTGACCTCATCGGCAGTGGGAACAGCATCGAGACCTCTGCGGGTTACCGAAAGGGCGGCCAACTGATTGGCGAACCGTGCAGCTTCCCAGGGGTCGCGGGTTTTGCGCAAATGGATGAAAAATGAAGTGGCAAAAATATCACCCGCGCCAGTGGGATCCACTTCATCTTCCCTTGGCGCAGGAAAGCGGCGCAGGTCACCATTCCAATAGACTCGCGCACCGGCAGGGCCTTCGGTGACGACCAAAATTTTGGTGTGAGCTGCAAAATCCTCAATGATATTCTCATTGCCGCGGACGTCCTCAATGCTCAGCACCACTGCATGAACATGTTCAAACACATAATTGGCCTCGGGCCATTCTGCGAAACCCACGCGCCCATTTTCGTCCCAGGTCCGAAACCAACCTTGTGGTGTAATCCCGATTAATGTGTCGGAATGAAATCCGCGAACCATGTTTGAATCTGTTTCCTGACAAACCGGTCCGATGTGGACGATCGGTGTATTCCGCCAAAGCTCAGGAACATTGGCCAACGTCAAGCGCGTGGCAATGTGATGGATATATTGGATTCGGCCATGCGGTGTGTTGATGTTTTCAAAGGTGGAGGTGTGACCGTCCAGCACTGCCGAAATTTGGATGCCGTCCAATTCCGGCATTACCAGGTCCTTGCTGTGCGCTGTTACGATTCCCACTCGTAAACCCAACGCTTTGGCTGTTTTAGACGCATACGATACCGTCCCTCCTAGTGTGAATCCATTTGGAGCGACATCTTGGGTCACATGACCAATCACCAGATAATCGATTGGTTCAACCGGTACCAAACTCAGCATGATTCCTACCTTATAAAAATGATTTGAGATTAATCCTCATCCTGGCTGGATGGGATCGGTTGCAAGGAATCCTCGAAAGTGAGGTTTTCCTTACGCATTCCGGGTGCGGGTGTAGCGCAGTATGGACACAGATTCCAGGCCAAATCCATCAATTTATTGCAATGATGACAGACCTTTTTCAACCGTGTGTGGCAATTGGGACAAGCCATCCAACCTGTCTCAACCTTCCGGCCGCAATCTGGACAAAGCTGGGCATCTTCGATCGATTGAAGCAATGCTTCCTCTTCAAGAGAATTTTGGTATTCCGCCTCAATGGTCTGTGGAGGACGAAGAATGAGGTAGATCAAAATACCTGGAAGGAAAAGCACTGCCACCACCAGAACGGCTAAAATGCGCAACAATGGATCGCGCGAGCGTTTCTTGATATCTCGATAAGCCCAAAAAATCAAACTCAACCACAGGGCAGCGCCAAAGGCGGCGCTGAAAGCTGTTGCAATTAAGATGAACGTACTCATGAATGAGGGGTCTAAAGTCATCGGCGCTCCAATTTAGAAATTATAGCATGGTATTCAGGGCTGCCCTGGGGTTTATGCTATACTGAAAACGCAGCCGTTCATCATGGTCGAATGGGTCCTACTTAAAATCTTATCTGTCTTGCAGAGGACCAAGACGGGTGAATCCTTCTGCCGGGGAGGTTGTCATTGAAAGAAATCACGGGTAAAGAATCCACAGGAAGTTATCGCATTCAAGATATTGAAGAATCCGAAAGACCTCGTGAACGGCTCGAACGGCAAGGAGCCGGCTCTTTGAACAACGCGGAGTTATTGGCTATTTTGCTGAGGGTGGGGCTGCCGGGGGAAAACGCTGTGCAAATTGGTCAACGTCTATTATCGGACTTGGGAGGATTGTACGGTCTACATCAAGCACGCTTTGACGATATTTGCAATCAACGCGGGGTCGGAAAGGCGAAAGCAGCTCAGATCAAAGCGGCCATTGAATTGGGGAATCGACTGCGATTGGAAAAACCGGATGTACGTCCGAGCATTCATTCACCCCAGGACGCTGCCAATTTGGTGCAGTATGAAATGTCTGGGCTGAGCCAGGAACACCTGTGGGTGCTCAACCTTGACACCCGTAACCGGTGGATCAACACCGAGCGCCTTTACAAAGGCTCGTTGAATTCATCTTCGGTGCGCATCGCTGAAATATTCCGCTCAGCTATCCAACGCAGCGCCGCAGCAATCATCCTGGCACACAATCATCCCAGCGGCGATCCTGCGCCAAGTCCGGAGGATATTGCCTTGACCCGTTCGGTGGTTCAGGCCGGTAAATTATTAGATATCCCCTTGCTCGATCATCTGGTGATTGGACAGGGGCGTTTTGTGTCCATGAAAGAGCGCAACCTGGGATTCTAATTGATCTCTGCACCAACTGGCGGAGAGGTTAAATTATTCGGGCAAAATTGGGCGCTGATTTTTCGGCTGCCCGGGGAGCTGCGGTTTCCTCCGCTGAACGGCAGGTTTTCCTGCGTTTGGGCTCAACAGAAGGCTTAGTTGGTTCAACGCGTGGGAGTCATATTCGCATTTTCCGCATAAATCGCATACCCAGGCTGGAAAATCCGGCACGGTGATTAATTCATCGTCCAGCCAGGTGAAATATGTCAGGAATTGGCGGTGCATCTGCCCGGCTTGACATTCATTACAGGGGATGATTTGCTCTTCTGGATGATTCACGGAACCTCAGAGGCTGCATTGACGATTATCGGTTGACTTAACCTTTTTAACTTGGTGAAAGGCCAATAAATCATTTCAGCTTTGCCCACCACATTGCCAAACGGTACAAATCCCCAACTGTGTGAATCGGATGATTGGTTGCGGTTATCGCCCAACACAAATAGCGAATCCTCAGGTACCACCCATTCGCCCATATATTCAGGTTTGGCAGAAATATAGGGCTCATCCAGAGGGGTGCCGTTCACATTTACCGTCCCATCCTGCACGGTGATCAAATCCCCCGATAGTCCAATCACCCGCTTGATGTAATCCTCTTTTGGATTATTGGGAAAATGGAAAACGATAATATCGCCGCGTCTGATATCCCCCAGACGATAGGTAATTTTGTTGACCAACAAAAATTCTCCGGGGTACAGGGTGGGTTCCATGCTGATATTCTCTACCCTAACGCGCGCGACCACACTATCGATGAGAAAATACAAAACAATAGCAAGGATTACTGTCTGCAAAGTTTCGATGAAAAACTTCAGCAGTGATGTTTTTTCTTCTTGAACATCCTGCATGCCTGGTAATTCTTGCGACCGAAAATTCTCCAATTTTCCTCCGAAATTTATGCATTTATTATAAATCTGCACTCAGCCACACACAAGGCTGAGTGCAACATTTTAACGGTTTTCTTATTCGCGACGTGCTTTCAAAACCAGGCGGATGGGCGTTCCGATGAAGTTGTATTCTTGGCGCAATTTATTCTCCAAATATCGCAGATAAGTAAAATGAGCCAGGGAGGGGTCGTTGACATAGATCAGGAAAGTGGGTGGGTCGCTGCGCACCTGGGTTGCGTAATACAGCTTAAAGCTGCGACCTGCCTGGGCTGGTGCAGGAAAAGCATCCTGCGCAGCTTGTAGAACCCGGTTGAGCTGGGATGTGGTCAGGCGCGCGAGCCGCTCTTCCTGCACGCGCAGGGCCAGCGGCAGCACCTGCTCGATACGCTGACCAGTTTTAGCGGAGATAAATAGGATCGGCACATAGCTCATGAAATTTAATTCATGGCGAATTTTTTTGGTGAATTCTTCCATGGTGAATGTATTCTTCTCGACCAAATCCCATTTGTTGACCAGCACTACCGTGCTTTTCCAGGCCTCCAGAATATATCCCGCGATGTGAGTGTCCTGGGCGGTGATCCCGCTTGTTGCGTCAATCATCAGGAGAGCCACATCGGCGCGTTCGATGGCTCGCATCGAACGGATGACGCTATATTTTTCCACGCCGGGTTTAACACTGCCCCGTTTTCGGATGCCAGCGGTGTCGATCAAGCAGATGTTCATCCCCTGGAATTCGATCAACGTGTCAATTGCGTCCCGGGTTGTCCCTGCAATGGGGCTTACAATGGCACGTTCTTCACCTGCCAACTGATTGAGCAGGCTCGATTTACCCGCATTTGGCTTTCCAACGATGGCAATTTTGATGGAGTCATCTTCATCCTCTTCCAATTCGGGTGGAAAGGATTGAACCAGGTCGTCCAGCAGATCGCCGGTGCCAAGACCATGAATGGCTGAAACCTGGTAAGGCTCGCCCAGTCCGAGCTCATAAAAATCCACCACCAGCTCTCTGCGCTGGCTGCTATCAGCTTTGTTGGCCACCAGGAAGATGGGCGGCCAAGGTTTTCCATCACGCTGGCGCTGGTTGCGGCGTAAAATTTCAGCCACCTCAACATCTGCCGGTGTTACCCCGCTGCTGGTATCCACCAGAAAAAGTATGGCGTCTGCATCTTGAAGTGCGATTTCAGCCTGGTTGCGGATTTGTTGAATGTAATCCGCAGAATCAATGGAGAGAGGGGTTTTTCCGCCAATAGATGGATCAATCCCACCAGTGTCAACGATGTCAAACTGCCGCCCATTCCATTCGGCTGTGGCAAAGAGGCGGTCGCGAGTGGTTCCGGGAGTGTTGTCGACAATCGCCAGTGGTTCACCAGCCAGGCGGTTAAACAAAGTGCTTTTGCCCACATTTGGGCGACCAACAATGACGACGA
>CAZCBJ010000029.1:0-25932 GCA_964496705.1 uncultured Anaerolineaceae bacterium
CTCAAACCGAATAGTGTTCCTTTTCCCTCTTCGTCAAACGCTTTTTAGGGTTGGCTTTGGGAGGAAATCGCCTTTTAGGGGATACACCTGCTTTTAAGGGCTTTTTCGCGTCTTTGACCTTGGACAACGATTTTAAGCTTCGAATTTCAGAAGCGGTAAGATTTCGCCACTCGCCTGGTTTTTGGTCGCCTAACAATAAAGTGCCAATCCGAACCCGAATGATTCGTTGAACGGGTAAGCCAATCCGATTGCCAACCTCCCGGATCTGGCGTTTGCGGCCTTCCCTTAAGATCACCCTCAACCATGCCCCCTTTCCACTCATCCCCACCACCTCGACGCGGCAAGGTGAAGTCTTGACGCCATCTTCCAGGACTACCCCCCGACGCCAGGTTGTCAGTTGCTCGGCATCCGGTTTGGTCGCTACCAATACTCGATACTCTTTTTCATGCCCGTAACGCGGGTGGGTTAGCCGATTTGCTAGCTCTCCATCGTTGGTCAGTAAAATTAAACCCTCACTGTCGAAATCGAGCCGACCAACTGCAAAAAGGTGCACAGACACAGGAACCAGGTCAAAAACCGTTGTTCTTTGATCAATTGGATCTTCATCTGATAATACCTGGCGGGGTTTATGCAGTGCGATGTAGGTCAATTCTTCAGCCTTGGGTAAAGCCTGCCCATCCAGGGTGATGGTGTCCTTCATCTTATCCGCTTTTGCCCCAAGATCGGCTTTTTGGCCGTTAACACTCACCCGTCCGTCAGCGATGAATTGTTCGCAAGCACGCCTGGATCCAAACCCGGCACGCGCTAAAATTTTCTGTAATCTTTCTTCCATAAGTAAATCATTAATCCTTTAGTAACTCTGGCTCATTTTCTTCAGCCGTCTCAGATTCGTAAGGAGGTAGATCAGCCAACGATGCCAACCCAAAATGTTGGAGAAAGTCGGCTGTGACACTGTACAAAATCGGACGTCCGGGGCCTTCCAAACGCCCCACCTCCTGGATCAAGCCTTTACTGAGCAAGTTTTTGAGGACTCCATCACTGGACACTCCGCGAATTGTGTCAATCGTCGGTCTGGTAATCGGCTGTCGATATGCAATGATGGTTAGTGTCTCGAGAGCTGGCCTGGTTAATTTCGCTGTGCTTTCCAATCCCAGAAAACGCTCTACCACCTCCGCTGTTTCAACCGACGTGGTCAATTGCACTTTTCCAGCAAACCATTGCAGACTAAGACCTCTTCCAGCCTTGTATTGCTGCTCCAATTGATTCAAAGCATTTTCTATTTCCTCGGCAGGAAATCGTAGACTCTCGCCTAACATAGCGATACTGACCGGACCCGCAGCCGCGAATAATATAGCTTCAATACAAGAAATGAGGTTGTTAGAAACTTCGCCCGAATTCGTCATGCTATAATATGTCAGTTGATGATCATAAAATCAAGACAATAAGTTGAAATTTGATTATAACTGAAAAATACCTGGATTTAGGTTCTATGACAGTTTATTTCACAAAGGGCAAACAAATTTTTCTTCAGTTTTTATTAATTTGCCCTTATGGGCTAATTTTTATCATGTTTTTGGCGGCAGGCTGCACACCTCAGCAAATTACCGCTGAACAAATCACAATTGGTATCAGGGTGGATGGTAGCTCGAAAGAAGTGACCGCCCTCCCGGGAATTTCCGTCATGGAAGCCATCAGCCAGGCGGATATCGTCCTGGGAAACCTTGATCGAGTTGATCCTCCAGGCTACACGATTCTTACCAGTTCTATGACCATCCAGATTGTCCGAGTGCGTGAGGAATTCACAGTCGTCGAAGAGAACATCCCTTATGAAAAGCTAACCGTTCGCAATGAATCCTTGCCCGAAGGGCAGGCATTGTTAATTCAACCCGGCGCAAATGGCCGTAGGCAATTTACCTACCGCCAAATTTACGAAGACGAAAAACCTGGCCAGAAGTCTATCTTTAAAACAGAGGTTTTAACTGAACCCCAGGCGGAGATTGTGATGGTAGGCGTCCAAACACCATTCACGGCAGTTCCAATTACTGGAAAAATTGTTTACATCACTGCAGGTAATGCTTGGGTGATGGAGGATTCCACTGCCAACCGTAGGCCTTTGCTCACTTCGGGAGATCTGGATGGAAGAGTTTTTTCACTGGCTGATGACGGCAACTGGCTGCTGTTCACACGTAAATCAAGCAACCAAACTGATATCAATATGCTTTGGGCTCTAAATATTACCCAAGAGGAAGCTAAGCCGATTAATTTAAGGGTCAGCAATATAATTCACTTTGCTTCCTGGAGGCCAAATAATCCGCTTACCCTGGCATATTCAACTGTCGAACCTCGTCCAACTGCGCCGGGATGGCAAGCTAACAATGACCTTTACCTGTTAAAAATAAACGAAAGCGGCATCATCATCAACCAGGAAGAAATTATCTCTTCCAATTCTGGCGGGATTTATGGTTGGTGGGGTACAAATTACTCATGGTCGCCCGATGGAAAAAGCATCGCTTTTGCACGACCGGATAGTCTGGGTTTGGTAGATATTGAAAATGAAGAGTTGCTCCCATTGGCTTCCATTTTACCTGTTCAAACAAAAAGTGATTGGGCATGGGTACCTGGGTTCAGTTGGTCTTCTGACCGCAAGATCATTTATTCTGTCTTTCATCAACCGATGGCGGGGATCACAAACGACGAATCATCCCCCCTTTTTTCCCTGAGCGCATTTATTCTGGATGATCGACAACAGATTGAGATGGTCAACCAGACAGGCATGTTCGCCTATCCGTCTGTATCACCGAGTCAAAAAACAAACCGTTACTTGGTCGCTTTTCTGCAAGCGATTCTACCCGACCGAAGCGATGAAAGCCGCTATCGGTTGATGGTCATGGACCGCGATGGTTCCAATCGCCGGTATCTCTTTCCAACAGAGGGAAGCGCTGGTTTGGAACCTCAGCAGGTAGTTTGGTCTCCTTTTGG
This sequence comes from uncultured Anaerolineaceae bacterium, assembly GCA_964496705.1. Lineage (GTDB taxonomy): Bacteria > Chloroflexota > Anaerolineae > Anaerolineales > Anaerolineaceae > CAZCBJ01. The sequence continues at coordinate 2,980 of CAZCBJ010000029.1, forward strand.
AAGCAATGACCGCACCGCCTGGATCGCAGCCACCTATCAAGGTAATCTATGGCTGATAGATGCCAATTCGGGTCAGAGTCAGCAGATAATTGGTGATGGCTCGATCAGCCGCTTGGATTGGAAATAATATGCGCATCCTGATCACTGGCGCAGCTGGCTTTCTTGGTTCTCATCTGTGTACGCACTTATTACAAGACGGGCACCATGTGATCGGTATGGATAACTTCATCACAGGTGATCAGGCAAACCTGGCTCACCTTGCCGGTGTGCCGGAATTTCTATTTATTCGGCATGATGTGGCCAATTTTATTTTTGTACCAGGAAAAGTTGACGCGGTAATGCATTTTGCATCCCCAGCAAGCCCAAATCCCAATTCGCCCTTTGGGTATCCCAACCTTCCCATTCAAACCATGAAAGCCGGCGCTTTGGGTACACACAACACGCTGGGAATCGCAAGAGAATACAACGCCCGCTATCTTCTCGCCTCAACCAGCGAAATTTATGGAGATCCCCAAGAGCATCCCCAAAAAGAATCCTACTGGGGACATGTAGACCCGATTGGTTTCCGTTCAGTATACGATGAAGCCAAGCGCTTCGCGGAAGCATTGACAATGGCTTACCACCGCTATCATGGTTTGAACACGAGTATTGTCAGGATCTTTAACACCTATGGCCCCAGAATGCGGCTGGATGACGGACGAGTAGTACCCAATTTTATTCGCCAGGCGTTAAATGCCGAACCACTCACCATATATGGGGATGGCTCTCAAACCAGATCTTTTTGTTTTGTGGACGACCTGATTGAAGGGATTGTTCGCCTGCTATATTCCGATGAGCATTTACCTGTAAATATTGGCAATCCTGCCGAGATCAGCATCCTCCAATTTGCCGAGACTATCAACCGCATAACCGGAAACAAGGCTGGTTTAGTTTTTAAGCCCGATCTTCGCCTGGGTGATGATCCTCAACGCCGGCAACCGAATATCACCCGCGCGCAAGAAATACTAGGCTGGGAACCACAAATTGACCTGGAGCAAGGCATCGCTCGCACCATCCAATACTTCAAAGAAATATGGCATACCGATGAAGAAAATTAATCAACAGGAAACGAAGCGTTTTTATCGTTTTGCAGTCGTCGGCGCGATCGGATCGGTCGTCGATTTCGGTATTTTTAATTTACTCAGTATCATATTTCGGTTTGCGGCTGTCCCGGCAAGCGTTATTTCATTTACATGTGCCGTTTTCAATAATTTCATACTCAATCGGCTTTGGACATACCCAGAGTCAAGAGCCAGCTCAGCCAGAAAACAAATGCTGCAATTTTTTATTGTCAGTATTATTGGCCTTGCGATTCGCACTCCGCTATTCGCCATCTTGGAGAAGCAATTGCTCGAAATTGAATTAAGACTCCTGCCACAGGATTTTTTCATTTCCCCAGTTGTCATCAGCCATAATCTTGCGCTAGCCATTACGATAGGGGTGGTGTTGATCTGGAATTTCTTTGCCAATCGGTTGTGGACTTTCCGAGATATCAAGTTTTCTGAGTGAGTTAATGGAAACAAGTGATCAAGCCGCAGTGAATTCAGGTACCAAAAAACCTGCCCCTCCCGCTTCCAGTGTAAATTCCTTGCGAGAGCTTCTGAATATTATTTCAGGGCGGTTCCCTTCTCAACTTTCTCAACTTGAACCAACTGGCATTGCTGAGGTTTCCACATATCCATTTTTCGCGATTGTGGGACAGATGGAGATGCGTTTAGCGTTAATACTTTGCATTATTAATCCGGCCATTAAAGGATTGCTGCTGATCGGTCCACGAGGAACAGGCAAAACCACCGCCGTCCGTAGTCTTCTCACCCTGATGCCAACCATCAACCGGAGCAGTTGCGTATACGGCTGCCTGCCTGAGGACATTTTGGCCAATGGAATGGATGCAGTTTGCCCGGATTGCGCCAAGCGATATTCAGAAGGGCAATCTTTAACGATCACGGATCAGGTTCATTTAATTGAATTACCCATCAGCGCGAAAATTGATGACGTCGTCGGCGGGCTGGATGAGCGCGAATTGTCCCATGAGCGCTTCCGCCTCAGAAGGGGAACCCTGGCCTTGTCGGACCATAATATTCTGTACATCGACGAGGTGAATCTGGTTTCCGACGAGATCATAAATTGTACTTTAGATGCTGCCGCCCAGGGCAAATATACCATTCGCCGAGGACCTTACAGCGCGACTTATAACTCTAGATTTACTCTGATCGGCTCAATGAATCCTGAGGAAGGCAATCTACGCCCACAAATTATGGATCGATTTGGTCTGCGAATCATAGTGAATCGCATGACCGATGCTGAAGATCGCCTTGAAGTTTACAAACGCGTGAGCGATTTTCAAAACCACCCCACCCAAACGTCTCTTCGATTCGAGCCTGTAACCCTCGTTGCCAAACAAGAAATTCAGACTGCAAGAGATCTACTGCCATCCATAGACATTCCCGACGAAGTTGCCCGATTCGGCATTAAGATAATACAGGCACTGGAGATTAGCTCTCTGCGCGCCGAACTAACCCTGCTGGAAACCGCGCGAGCCTACGCGGCTGCTGATGGTAGGAATTCAGTTGTTTTTTCTGACATCCAGTCTGTTGCACCAATGTCATTGCGCCTACGCCATTCTGAATTCATGGTAAATTATTTTCAACAGATTTATCAGGAGGAACAGAAGATTCAAGAAGCAATAGCCAAAGCTAGTCAATCAGCCTGATAATCTCCATGAGGGCATAACATGAAAACCTTAACACATCGTGAACGCCTTGAAGCCTGTCTTTCAGGTGATCGTCCTGACCGGGTGCCAGTTGCCCTCTGGAGGCATTTTCCAGTGGATGACCAAACCCCGGAGGGTTTAGCCGCTGCGACCTCAGCTTTCCAGCGTCTATATGATTTTGATTTCATCAAGGTAACTCCGCCATCCTCCTTTTGCTTAAAAGATTACGGCGTCGAAGATCGCTGGACTGGCAATTCAGAGGGAACCCGCGACTACACGAAACGCGCGATTTCCGATCCGGCTGTATGGGAATGCCTTCCCATTTTGCATCCTATGAGAGGGGGACTGGGGGCTCAAATTACCTGTTTAAAGATCATATCAACCCAATTTGACCCGCAATTACCCATCATCCAAACCGTTTTTAGCCCACTTGCCCAGGCAAAAAATTTAATAGGTGGCGAAATGTTGTTGGTGCATATGCGCCAATTTCCGGACCTCTTAATGTCTGGGTTGGATCGCCTCACCCAGACAACCATCAATTGGCTTGGCGAACTGGTCAGACTGGGCATTGATGGCATATTTTATGCAGTTCAACACGCTCAATATGGATTGTTATCTGAAGACGAATTCATAAAGTTTGGAATGAATTACGATCTGAAAGTTTTACACGCTGCCCAATCGTTTTGGCTTAATATGACCCATATTCACGGTGAAAACGTGATGTTTGATCTGGTCTCTACCTATCCTACGGCGGTGATGAACTGGCACGACCGGCAAGCAAAACCGTCACTCGCCGAAGCGCAAAACCGATTTACCGGTATATCGTGCGGCGGACTTCGACGCTGGGAAACGATGGTATTTGGGAATCCCCAGGATGTGATCCGAGAATCCCAAGAAGCCATGACTGCTACCACCGGAAAACGTTTCATCTTAGGAACGGGCTGTGTGTTGCCCATCATCGCCCCCCACGGCAACATCCTGGCAGCCCGTCAGGCTGTGTCAGCAGTTGACTTGCCATGACCAACCCCAGAGTGATTGGTGGCTCAGCCAGAGGGATTCGCCTGAAACCAGTTCCGGGAGACACCACCCGGCCCGTTACTGACCGGGTCAAAGAGGCTCTATTCAACATTATTGGCGGCGATATTATTAATGCATCAATGCTGGATGTTTTCGGCGGTACAGGGAGTATCGGTATTGAGGCCTTAAGCCGCGGAGCAAGCTACGTCAGATTCATCGACAATAATCTTGCAGCAGTGCAAACCATTAAAACCAACCTGGCCATGACAAAACTGCAGCCACAAGGTGAGGTTATCCACGCTGACGCCTTATTGTATTTAAGACGAAATCCCGAAAGAACCTTTGATTATATTTATGTCGCACCGCCGCAGTACAAAGGATTATGGCTCGATTGTTTGAACACCATCGATTCAAACAGGCGTTGGATGTCTTCCGATGCCTGGATCATCGTCCAGATTCATCCAATTGAAAAAAAAGAGACTTCATTTCAGAATTTTGAAATGTTTGACACCCGCCAGTATGGCAGCACTTTATTGTTATTTTTCCTGGCTAATCCTTAAACCGAACTTGTATCCTACCCTGGTCATCATAAAAGGATAATCCCGAAAAGGGAATATCACCTTTCTTAAAAGCCGTCACTTTAGGTATCAACACAGACAAATCTTCCACCAAAGGCAGGGTTTGCATCTTCTCGATGTGCACCCATTCTAATTCGCCTTCATCAGATGGTTTCAAATCGCCCCTGAATTTCTCTGCCTTAAAAACATACATCCCGACCCCGGCCTCTTCGGCCACATCAACAATGATTACTCCACATAGAATCAGATTGTCGCTGTCCAACCCGGTTTCTTCGATCAGTTCTCGCCTGGCTGCGCTCAAGGCATCTTCGCCGCGCTCGATATGCCCCCCAATTCCGTTGTATTTGCCTGCCCAAAGACGCTTATGCCTGGCGCCTTTGATCAACAGGACATGCTTGTCTTGATAAATAAATACCAACACACGAGGGACCAGCTGGTAACGCCCCGACAACGATCCCTGATCGCTTTTCGGCATGTGATGATGAACTGGGCCTGTCAGTTTACAGGTTGACAGGCCCAGCCTTGATTACAGTAGAACTTCTCTCACTTCATCGAGATGGCCCGCTGAACCCAGCATCTCGTTTTTGTGAGCGATAAACTTGGCGTATTCGGCCATGAATATCTTTCCCGGTGGTCGCAAGTCGAAGTTTTCAGGATGATCGCGGAAATATTCCCGATGTACCCGTGTCCATACCAATCGACCATCCGTATCAATGTTTACCTTGGTCACCCCCAAAAAAGCCGCTCGCGTGAACTGGGTCTCATCTACACCCTTGGCTCCTTTCATCTGCCCACCAGCCGCATTGATCCGCGCCACCTCTTCCTGCGGCACAGAGCTGCTGCCATGCATGACAAGCGGAAAATTAGGGAGCTGCTTCTGAATTTGTTCCAACACATCGAAACGGACACCTTGTTCACCGGTGAACTTGAAAGCACCATGGCTGGTCCCGATTGCCACAGCCAGGGAATCACAACCAGAGCGCTCCACAAATTCCCTCGCCTGATCAGGATTGGTCAACTTGGCACTCGCCTCATCCACGCTGACATGTTCCTCTACACCGCCAAGCTGCCCTAATTCCGCCTCAACCACAATTCCGCTGGCATGAGCCAAATCTACGATCTTGCGCGTGATGGCAATGTTCTGGTCAAAAGGCTCATGGCTGGCATCAATCATCACAGAGCTGTAAAAACCGCTGTTGATGCAGTCAATGCAGGTTTCCTCGTCACCGTGATCGAGGTGCACCGCAAAAATAGCCTCGGGAAACACTTTGTCAGCCGCGCTGATCAGCGCCTCTAACATTGACTTGTGAGTGTAAGTACGCGCGCCCTTACTAATTTGGATGATGAAAGGTGCTTTGCTGTCCACATTACCGCGAAACAAACCCATCGCCTGCTCAAGGTTGTTGATGTTGTAGGCACCAATGGCATATTTTCCATAGGCTGCTTCAAATAATTTCTTGGTTGTAACGATCATTTTTACTCCTTCGTATGTTGTAACCGTCATCAACTCAAGAACATGGGGATTCCCATGAAATCTTTGACGCGCGGTTTATAATTTTCCGAGTCATAAAATGCTTCCACATCAACGCGTTTCTTGGCTGTCAGTATTTCGTCCAGAGATACGCTGGTGTAACGTCCGCCCTGCAGTGAGACCATGCGCCCAAACTCATTGCGTGAGATCAACTGGATTGCCAGGTGGCCAAAAGACATAGCGACCATCCGGTCGAGTGAATCTGGCGCTCCTGAGCGCATCAAGTACGCGACCTGTTGGTACATGATATCCTGCCCGGTCAGCCGCTTGATTTCCTCCGAAGCGAGCAATCCAACCCCACCCAATTTTCGGTGGCCAAATGCATCCGCTTCTCCAGTCTCTATCACTTCGCCGCCCTCCATGAGAGCACCTTCAGATATGGTCATGATGGCGTAATTGGAAGGGTTATTGCGTTTATCTTCCATCAGGAATGCGGCCAGTTTATTAATATCAAAAGGCACTTCGGTAATGATGGCGCGGTCCACATAGGAAAGATAGGCGCTGATCAAACTGGTCTCACCTGAATTTCGTCCAAATAATTCAACGATGCCGATTCTTTCGTGTGAGCCTACCGCTGTGCGCATGTTGGTGATGAATTCCACACTACGGGTAACAGCTGTCGAGAAGCCGATACAGTAATCTGTACCATAGACATCGTTGTCCATTGTTTTTGGGATGGCGACTACAGGAAAACCATCCTTGTGCAATCGAACGCCATAGCTCAAGGTATCGTCGCCGCCAATCGGAACCAATACATCAATTCCAAGATGTTCCAACACCTTTTTCACATAGTCTGTGTAATCCATGGTGCCTTCTTTGTCAATTTTCTTCCCATAGGAAGAATTGCGAAGGAAATCAGGCACTGCTTTGGTTTTCACCTTTTGGGGATTGGTGCGGGAGGTATGCAGAAAAGTTCCCCCCGTTCGGTCAATAGTGCGCACATCGTGATAACGCAGCTCACGAACATAATAATCATGTGTGGAGGGCTCGTCCAGGTTGTATTGCAGCAGTCCCGCCCATCCCCGACGTATACCGATGACCCGATAACCATTTTCTATTGCGCTCAGAACCACAGCCTTCATGGCAGGATTCAACCCGGGAACATCTCCACCCCCTGTTAATAAACCAATTGTTTTCATGCTTAGAACCTCCGATAATAAAATGTTATAACTTATCCACACTCGCGCATGGGATTTGAAAAGCAATTCGGCTGCCTTGTCCGGGAGCAGAGTCAATTTCCATGCTCCCGCCAAGCATTTCAACCCGCTCGCGGATGAGCTTTAACCCTACAGCGCCCTTGGTATCAATCTGGAGAGGGTCAAAGCCTTTGCCGGTATCACTGACGGATACTTTCGCCTGATTATCATCTATTAGTATTTGTACGTTGATTTGAACTCTTGTTGCACTATCCAGATTGTGACGGTATGCGTTTCCCATTAATTCTTGCAGAGCGCGGAAAATCATAATCTCGAGGTAAGGTTCCATTCTACGCTCTTGACCCTTGATGGTGATGGCCACTTCCAATCCAGTTTGTTCTTTAAATGCATCGATATAACGACGTATGGTTGGCACGAGACCCAGATCGTCAAGCATCATCGGCCTTAGCTCAAAAATAAAAACCCGCACTTTTTGAAACGTGGTCATCGCGGAAGTTTTCAGAGCATCCAATTCCTCTTTGGCTCTGTTCGTATCCATATCGAAGAATCTGGCTGCAATTTCGGCCTGCACAATAAAATTGGATAATGCCTGTGCGGGCCCATCGTGCATTTGCCGCGACAACCGCAAGCGTTCAGATTCTTGTGCATTGACCAGCATTTCAATTAGATCTAGACTGGTCTTGCCTGCTGTTGTTTTTGATTCGGTTGAATACTGCTGGGATAGCTCTAAGAGCTCCACCAGGCGTTTTAAATTTTCCTGGTCGGATTGCAATTTTTCCACCTGACCGCGCATGACCAGCAAACGTTGCTGTGCATCCAGCGCAGCCGTGTAAATTTGCCGAATATCATTTTTCGGAGCAGTATCAAAATTCGCCTGTACTTGCTGAAGTTGAGCATTGACCGTGGCGCTGCGTTGTGTTAATTTCCCCATTTCTTTTTGGCTCTGGTCCAGCATCATGCTCGCTTCTTGAAGCGCTTTTCTGGCTTGATCGAGCTCACTTCTTATTCTTTGTTGAAATTCTTCCCAAGTGCTCCCAGATGGATCAACCTTTTTAACCACCATAAATTGTTCTCCTGGTTACTGCGCAATAAACCTTATAAGATATACTGGAGCAAAATCCAGCTAAGTATAGCATAATTCTCACTCTTGCCGCCATATATAAACCGCCATGTTCTCTCCTCCAGCGCGTGGAGAAAAGGTCGCATTCGACTGGTAGATCAACAACCCGTGCCGGGGCAGTTCGCTATACCATCCTGGAAAAGTCATCAGATAATTTACATTCTCGCGATTCATGTAATCAATCAATGCAGCTTCTTCTCGCAGAATTGGAATCACTTCTGGCGTGATTAATCCAGCCAGATCGATAATCCTTCGATGACCAAAATAACCCAATGCGCCGATATCGTGCGCAGCAATTATGGCGTCTTCTTGAGTATTTTCCGCAATCCATTTTGATGTAGCGACCATTTCTGTGTTGATGATGGCCACATCATTCGCATACGTATTTGCACCAAGAAAGACAAAAGCAAGCCATATGACCGCGAAAGAAAACAACCAGGTTCGCAAGATAATCCAGCGCAATTTGCCGGGCTGATTAATCTTCTCCCAAATAAGGTAGCATCCTATGATGGAGGCAATAAAATAAATTGGCATTGCAGGAATGAGATACCGGCCGTGTTGATAGGTCACCGGTAATCTCCATGCATACATGCCGATATACCCAAATAGCCAGACGATCATAAGAATCCGCTGTAAATACTTTGTCCGTAAGATCAAATAAATAAAATAGACGAATCCTGGTATGAGCAATGCCCCACCGCCAATCATCGGTAAAGTAAACAGCGAAAAGTATCTTTTTACCAAGGGAATCGATTGAAGCGCAGCATACTCAACTTGCTTTGCATAAAAAGTGTTTGGCCATATAGTTCCCGAATTGACATAATTGAGAACCATATAAACCCCCACAAAAATAATTACACCTGCAAACATCGAAACAACTTGCTTAAGTTTTGTTTTAAGGTCATATTTCGATAAGACAAAATATAACCCAACCGGGCCGATGAGTGTGATTCCGTCAGGGCGCAACCAGACAGCGATACCTATTAATAAACCTAAAAATAACGGTTGATACCTTCTCTGATAGAGAAAATAAAAAATTACTACAATAACGGTTGTAAATAGTAAGGTTTCCATCCCAGAATTGGCTCCCCAAATGAAGTGCCATTCGCTTGCGAGGAATATCCCGGAAACCAAAGCGATCTTATTATTTCCATCAGATATGGTATAAGCCAGGCGTGATCCGGCGAATGCCAGGCCAGCCAATGAAATAAAACCCCACAGGTAAGTCCAAATTTCTGGCGATATCGTTAACCAATACCCAGCAGCGAGAATGAGAGTCCACAATGGGGCAGTTGATCCTGCAGAGACTTCACCAGGAATGTATGCCCACTCACCCAGAAAAACCAGATTCCGCGCATAAGTCTGATGAATCCATGCGTCATCCAACGGGTAACCAATGCGATCAATCCAGGAGCTTGCGCCCAGGTAAAGTAAAACTGCCAGCCCTGAGATCACTGTTACCAGCAGAAAATGTCTTTTCACCTTATTCCACCAGATTTTCAAACATATAAATATAAGTCCCGTCAACATTAGCTAAGTAAATCAGATTCGGTTGATCTGCAGGGCGATCGTATAACCAACTTAACCTGGTTGGATGGTTTTTCTCCAGGATGAGGTAACTCGCCTGAAATTGACGAGCCACTTGATATTGTGTGTTTAAATCTCCATCGGCAATAACTACCGCTTCTCTTCTGTTGGCCACGTAATATCCAGGCGGATTGTTGACCAACACCCGATCATAGGGCTTTGCTCCCAAACGTCTCAGCTCTTTTTCCACGGCTCTGTAGTGACGATCATTTTGATTCCAAATTGGCTGAGATGGATCTGGTCCCAAAACCCTTGTTACATATAAAAAAGCACTAAGACCCAAACAAATGATCACCACACCTGAGCCAAACACATATTTTGCTTGCGTTGAATCCCATTTTTTCCGAAGACGTCTGGCCAATTCAATGGCTTGCTCAAGACCACAAGGCGCCAATGCCCAGAAAAGGATTTGTACAGAAGAAGCAGAATGAAAAAATCCACCTCGACTGCCCGCAAAAGGAAAAACGACTGTCATCAGTAACAGAATAATTACCCAGGCAGCGACACCTATTTTGATGGCTGAATGAGACCTGCAACGCCTGATTCCCAAAATAACCAGCGGGAATAGGATGATTTCACCCTGAACCGCCAGAGCAGTTTTTAGGTTCGTAGACAAGGCATCAAGACGATCAGTGAGAATATTGATCCATCCATGCGATAACCAAGCAGAAAATGACACCTGGTCTGGTGGATACATGAAAAGTTGGTCGTATCGGGTCATCCAGACAGATAACGCTCCGCCAGGCGGGAGAAGCGTACCGAATAATTGCAGGTTGCGCGTATACCAGAAACCCATCACCACACCATATCCAGCGATCACTAACAGAAGAAATTTTGCCGTTATGAGGAAGTTCCTGCTTTTTACAGTCTGCAAAATTAACACCGCAATCGCTAGGAGTAAAAAAATGATCCCATCCGCCCGAGTCAGGTGCATTCCTCCCGCCACAAGACCGATGACCAGATACCGCCAACCTGAACGGGATGCCAGAAAAGAACCGATTAGCTCGCTTGATCCATCCAGTAAACCCATCAACAAAGACCCAAGCACCATGTAGATAACAAAACTTTCAGGAAGGCTAACATATAGAATATAAAATCCACTGGTTAACCCCAGTAAACCGGCTATCATGCTGTTAAATCGGTTTTTACTCAGATGATATGCCAGATATGCGCTCAGCACCGGCACCAGTCCCGATAATAAAATAAATGGAATTTTTGCAAAAATGAACTTTTTTTCGAAGTCAAATAATAAGCCCACTGCCGCCAGGATGGATGGCAATGGCATCCAATATGTATGTGATGGTGTCGGAATGCCAGTTGGCTGATTAAGGAAATTCCAGATGAACGGCTCAAAGAATCCCAACCCTTGAGATAGGCTCAGCCCACCAGCAAAATAATAATCAGCGTCCATATAACCCGGCGATTGCTGTGGAATGGCGCAAAAAATGGATAACACAACTCCAAGAATATACAGAGTAACAAAAAATTTTCTTCCCAAGGTTTTCTCTCAAGGGCGACTGTATTGATTCACGAATAGGTCGCCAAAACGTATCTGACCTTCAAGGTTAACCACTTCTTCCAGATTTTCCAAGACAGGATGCTTGATCCCAGAAGCTTTATACTCCTCTACCACCTTTGAAAAATAAACAAAATAAATGGTTTTCGAATTCCCCATTGCAGATTCCAGGCTGGTTTCAGGGAAAATATCCATTGCGGATTGCGAGGCTGCTGCAAATGTATCATTTGGACTTCCTGGCTCATCCGGCAAAAAGACTTGTGCCAGATTTGGGGCGTAGTATTTGCATGGGAAAAAGCTCAATTTATTATCATGAATAATTCGAACATCCGAAAGCGGCAATTTTTGCAGGTGCACGGTCAATTCCCGGAAGGGTGAACGGGGAAATTCATTGAATTCATATTGGTAGGGTAAGGAGAGGGCAGCTGCAACAAGGAATCCGCCCATCAAGAGTGTAGCTGCAGTTTTTTTCCGCGATGACTGACCGATGATCAGCCCTGCAATCGAATAATAGCCTAGAGATGATACGAGGAAACCTCGTGGCACGAAAACCGGCCTCATCAAATAAGACAGAATAAATAACATGGTTGGAGGTGCAAGGGTTAACCAAAACAAAAATGTCATTTGTTTACGGATGGAAGGACGGCGGATAATTTCTAGTACGATGATCACCATCAACTGAAGGCTGACCACTGCGCCGATCAGTAACCACGTGCGGGGAAGAGGCAAGGTTGCCGTAAAAAGGAGGATAGTTTGGAAAATTTCTACCAGCCCGGGTCTGGGTGTCCAAAAAGCATTCTGGACCTTACCAATCTGCCCAGGAATTAACCATAACCAGGGCAGCGTGCAGATAGCGATTACCATACCGGCGCGCAGCATTTTAAACAACAACGCCCATCTTTTCCGAAATAGAAGATACAAAACCGGCACAAGGATCACAAAGATGGCCAGATTATGAGTGTACATGGACAGGGCGCCGCTGATCACCAACCCAAGCCAATAACTAAGATTGCGTGTGCCACCCGAATTTTGCTCGATCAAAATGAAAAACAGAAGATAGGCAATCTGTAAAAATTCAATCAAAGCATACATGCGCAGGTCTTGAGCATGATAGATTTGAATGGGTGAAATGGATACCAGAAATGCTGCCCATAATCCACTGGATTTATCAGATAAGCGCTTCACAAAAATAAAAAATAAAACAATTGTCGCCAGATTCAACAATACAGATAACACACGCAGAAACCAAATGTCAGTATGAATAGATGACCAAAAATGCAGCAGGAAATAGTATAACGGCGGCATCGTGTCGGCCGCCGTGCCGCGTATGATTTCAGGTAGACTACGTATGGATAAAAAATAGCTGAAGGCGTCGTCGTATTGAATTCCGCGTGTTTCGATGGCGACGCATCTCAAAACTGTTGCGATCACGAGAATAATCGCCAATTTCCACAATGTTGGCTTGTCGGTAACCATCGTGCGATCCTGGTTTTTCACCCCTCAAATCCAGTCAAGCGCGGTTTCAACGCCCACCAACGCGTCCAATACAACAACACGAGCAGTAACATCGGGACCGGAAAGAGCATCACCGGGCTCTGTTGGGGCTGACCGCCATACTCGATAGTCCCAATAAAGATGCTCCAAATTCCAACCAGCAGTAAAATGCAGGCGCCCGTCACCACCCACGGCCCCAGCCTTTTATACCTGAATTCAATCAGGCTTAATACCAAGACCAATGGCAACATCAGCACTATGAAATTACCAGGATCGGTTTGTATGCCAATCCATTGCCCCGCAACCAGCGTCAAGCAAAGTACCCAGACCTGGTGCAAGGGCTCGGTGCGCCTGCGCAGCACCAACCACCATTCGATAAACAGGATGATCGCCAGCACACCTGCGAGTAGATAACCTATCCGCTGGCCCGTCCCCGGAAGCCAGGTTGCAAGCGCTGTCCCTGGAGTGCCTGGAGGGTTGTACCCTGGATAACGAAAGATCTCACGAAGGTTCTGCAAAGGCCAATCAGGGATAAAAAATATCCCCAGAACAATCAGAAAAATGATAGATCCAATAAACCAAAAAATAAACCTATAACGCCTTTGCGTGATGCCCCAGATGATTAATGCCGCTACCACCAATGCCACAACCTGGGGTTTGATGGTCGCAATCGCAAGAATGACTCCTGCGATTTCATCTGACCCGTCACGAATGGCCAGGAAACATACAACCAGACACAGAGCCACCAGAATAACTGCATTCCCGTTGATCACCGGTCGAATCGCATGATACCAGGTCAAAGAAAACAAGAACAAGATTGCGAGACTCGGCACCTTAGGCCGCCACTTTACAAGGCGGATACTGGCGAACGTGATCAAGATCAGGCATATTTCCAAAAAAGTCATATAAATTGCGCGAGCAAGCGTGAAATCAGCAATAAGAGCGAAAGGAGCAAAGACAAGAGTCGAATAAAATGGATAGGCGAATCTTAGCTCATGTTCTCCCGGCAGCGCTTTTCGGCCATAAGCAGCGGTTTGGATCGCGAGCGCAGTCTCGTCACTATATGGGCTGATCCCATTGACCAAGAAATTACGTGTGCCAGTCCAATGTACTAAAAAATCATTCCCACCTGGATTTTCCTGACAATAGCGGTAATTCACAATGCCAAGCGCCGTGATAATACCCACCCCCAGGACGGTCAAGAGGACGAATATGATTCCCAAAAACTGCTTTTTCCTCAAAGAGCACTCCATTGAATCCTATATGGGTAAGATTTAATTATAATTCAAGGCATGCAGAAGTTATCTTTATCCTTGGCACAGATCAAGATCACACCCGGAAACTTGTCGGAAAATGTTCAACGGGCAGTTTCGTTGATACATGCAGCAATTACAGCTGGTTCTGAAATGGTCATTCTTCCCGAATTATGGAGCAGTGGTTATCAGCTCAAAGATCGATACACTGTTTCACGAGCAAATCTGGAAATCTTAAAATCATTAAAGTCCATTGCAAACCAGCACCACATATGGATTGGTGGTTCATTGGTTGAGCAGAAAGGCGACGACTTTTTTAACTCATTTTTTCTGATCAATCCCGATCATGCGATAGATTTTAAATATCAGAAAACTCATTTATTTAAGCCAATGAAAGAAGACCTATGGTTTTCTCCAGGTGAGCAGGCGGTATCCTTTCAATCACCGTGGGGCCAGATCGGGTTGGCTATTTGTTACGACCTGCGCTTCCCCGAATTGTTCCGGCGCTATGCCTTGGATGGCGTAAAAATTTGCCTGATCAGTGCAGAATGGCCGCTATCCAGGATCGAGCACTGGAAAGTCTTGGTTCAGGCTCGAGCCATTGAAAATCAATACTTTGTGGCGGCTGTCAATTGCGTTGGAAAATCAAACACAGAGACCTTCGGAGGCAACAGCCTGATAGTTGCGCCTGATGGGAGGATCCTTGCGATGGGGGGGCAAGACGAAGAAGAAATGGTTACAGCCGATCTTGTCTTGTCTGATCTGGCTAAGCTGAGGGCTTCATTTCCTGTGCTTTCTGACCGCCGTCCTGACGTGTATGACCGGGAACCATAATGTTTAAAAACAAGTAAGCCAGAAGAATCATAAGTAGAAAACGTAAGGGTATCGTAAAATTTAATGCCCAAAAGAAACCTCTGGACAGCAACAGAGGCCATTCGACTAGGTTGGCAAATACCATCACTGGAACCATTAATAATGCATAACGGCTTGAAAGGACCAGCAGAATTATCGGTATAAGATATAAGACCCACTGTGGACTGTATCCAGGAGACCATATCAAAAATAAACTCCAGGTCCATCCCAGGATTGCGATCCTTTGTTTAGCAGTCTGCGGCTTGCACTTGAAAAGACCCCATAAACCAATAGCACCGAAGAACATCAGGGTGATCCAAGCGGGTATTTTCGCGGGATTGCGGCGCATGACAGCAGCCATAGCTGGATCCGAGTTCTCATAAATTGACCCAAAATTTCCGGTTTGGTAATTACCATCTAGAAGAGCCCAAATCGTTTCCCAGGAACCTTTATTCGGTTGAGATTGGATCGATGCCAATGTGAAATCTGGAGAAATAATCCATAACATACCGTACACAGCTACTGAAATTAATATGACCATCCCTATTTGGACAAGAATGCGGCGGAAAGAGCTGTGCCGCCAAAGAACCACTAGAGCCATCACCGGGAAAAACTTAACCAGAAATCCAAAACCTATCGCAAGACCAGAGCGAAGACGGTTACCTTTCAGAACATAGAAAACACCTGTTAACATAAATAATATTGCCAGAGAGTCAAAATACCACCATTGATAAGGAAAAGAAAGTAAAAGTACAAAATAAAACCAAACACGCCAACTTATCCGGTGATTTTGCTGGATGAGTTGGTCAACACGATAAAAAAAATACAAATTCCCACAATCAGCAAGCAAAAGAAGGATAGCTGTTAGATAGTAAAACACATGTTCTTGCCCGCCAGAAACAATGTAGAATATTTTAATTATGAAGGCAAACACCGGCGGAAATTCAATCCAATAATTAATGTACGGCCAACCTGGTAGCTGCCCAAGCTGAAAAAAATGAAAAAAATCTCCGTAGCCCAACAAACCATCAAGAGTAGAAGATGCATACATAACCAGTCTGCCAAACAATAATCCGCAGATCAGAAGCGCAATTGGAGATAGCTTTTTCAACTTCACACCTTATCGTTGAAATAAAACAACGGAGTCATCCTGATACACCAGATTCCAGCCGGCGTTAACCAATTTTTGCACGAGAGGTCTCGTTGGCTCGATCATCACTAGATTAATTCCCCATTGATTTATAAGATTTGCCCACTGAGCATCTCCTTGTATGATCGAGAGCCATTGGTTGATAATTTCATCACCGAACAGGTCAGTGCGTCCATCCACGAACACCGGATAATCTATCAATTTCCAGGTCAGATAACCTCCCCATCGATACTCACTGAATAATCTACCATCGGGCTTGTTCTCCATCATCCAGGTCACAGCGTTTACAGGATAATCTTTGCGAATAATAGCATCGACGAATTGGTTCTGCGAAGTTATATACAGCTTGGCGATGCCAGCAAAGAATGCGAAAAAAATCAAAATTAGGTTGACCATGGTCTTGAAAAGAACCACTTTCCTTGTCCGGCTGGCTGGATCATGAGATAAATGGTCTGCTCGTTCTCTCGCTGGCCAAAAAGACACTTTGGTCTTGATATTCTGGATTGCGCGCCATGCATAATTCGCCAGAATTGGTGTCGCTATAATGGCAAAGGGGCCATAATTCCTCCGGGAAACCAGACCAAGGTATGCGAAAAAACACAGGGACAACACATCCACCATATCAACTGGTCGGTCCGCCAATGAAAAGGCTACAACAATAGCAAACAACAACCACAGCATTGGCTGTTGGATTAGTTGGTGGAAATCCGGTGAAGCCCATTCACTGATCAATTGTTGAAGAGCTTGAACCCCAACCGTCTGAAATGGGATTCGCAGCATATCAAATCCATTGGGATTTACGACGACTGCAAGCCAGGACAAAGCGCCTGAACCGATAAACCACACAATTTCTTTCCAGGATTTCAATATGGATGGTTGTATTCCTAATATCCGGTTGCAAGCTTCGCCCAGAAAAACCACCCCAATGAGGAATAAACCAAGGGGATATCCGCCGTGAAGGTTTGACCAGACGATAAATATAATTGGGAAATACCATAGCATACGGATGTTCCCCCGACGGATCTCACTCAATAACCCTCCTGAAATTGTCAATAAAAGTAACGAAAACACCTGTGGACGTGGAGACCATACGACGCTGGCGACCGTTGCGCCCAGAACCAAAACAAACATATTAAAGAGCATCGGACTTCGCATTTGTCTGAGCAGCAACCCCATGCTGAATACCGCAAGCAGTGTAAAAACCAACCCCAGGCCGAGATACCCACCAACCTTATAAGCCAAAAACATGATTACCTCAGAGAGCCAGCTGTGATTGATCCACTTTTCTCCTAAACGGGTATACGAAAAATGATCTTCAAGCATTGGCCAACCATTTTGCCAGGTCTCCCGGCCGGCACTTAAGTGCCACCAAAGGTCGCTGTCCAAAGGTGTTCTTGCCGCCATAAGGAAAAGCATGGTAAGAATAAACACCACTAAAAATGTGTTAAATTGGTTTCTTTGCGGTTTACTCATCTTGAATTTTTAGCTCATTAAAGTGAATTGGGCTGGAAAAGTTGTAAAAAACAGTAAAAGATCCAATCCTGTTTTCCAACCAAGATAATTGTGTTTCTTTGAAAAAGTTGCGAAGCCGATCATCCAATACTGCATGATCATAAGTGATATAGGCAATCCTATCGCTATTCAACACGCGATTCGTATATGGTAGATAACGGTCATCTCTGGATGTGTATCGCATATCTTTATGATAAGGCAATCTCGGCAAAAGGATGATTTTTTCACTTGTTAGAAAAGCAACCGGATAAGACACCCAATAAGTGGAATACCCATTGTGTATGTCCTCTTTTTCTAGAAAATCAATCAATCTCAATGTCTGGCGATGGTCAATAATGGTTTCTGAATCAAATTGGGTGGTTATTCCCGCCGTGGAAGTGACCGTTGATTCTACCACTCCCCAAATATTGGCCGCTAGCACGATCATCACGGCTCCAACTCGGAGGATTTTCTTTACAGGGGCGTGCATGATCCCGCCGGCTGCGACCAGTCCCATCGGGACTGTCAACGGGAGGAAATAACGCCCAGAGGGATCCACCCCAAAAGCAGTGAACACAAAAGCAATGGACAACACAACCGGGATACCGGCAAGGAGCAAATAAACTGATTGAAAACGCCAGACCTGGCGGCATTTTTTGATCCAGAAAATTACCACGCCAATCCAGAACGCTAGCACAAAAGGTGCCAATGGCAGCGCCAACCAGCGGATTTGCCAGGAGGGGCGTAGACCGATCAAAACTGTACCCCCAAGAACAACCAGGTTAAATAAATGCGAGCCCAACACCGTAACCCAATCCCCCTGCTCGACGGCTACCGCTTTCCCCAAAATCTCATAGATTAATTGTGAAAACCCATTCTGATAACCGAAAATTATCCAGGGCAGTGCACCAACAATGCCGCCTAAAACCAGCCAAACCAACGCTCGAATGAATGCAGTCCACGCCCTTTTGGGGCTATACATTTTCCACAAATGAAATAAAACTGCTGGCAAAGCATAAACCATCGTCAGGGCATTTGCCCAAAGCCCCAAACCGATGAAGAAACCCAGTGACAACGACAAGCTGGAAAATATTCCGGCGCGTTCAGGCAGTACGACCCACTTTCCAGAAATCAAAGCAATGCCCAAGATAAGATTACCGAGTAATAGCGCTTCGCCATACCCACCCAGACTCACCGTCGAGTACAATATGACATTGACCGGTGGCAAAGCCACAAAAAGGGACGCCAGTATGCCATGTTGTATACTCCCAAATGCTAGATAGCCCAGCCACACTGTTGTAATAATTATCAGCATATACAGTACAATCTGAACTAGGCGTATTACCCATACAGCCTGGCCAAATACCATAAAACCCAACGCGACCAGGTATGCATCCAGGCTTCCCATATATGCTTGACCGTAAAAAAATACCGGCCATTCTCCCGCCAAGATGTGACGAGCCATTAATCCGACAACTGCCTCATCTGAATTAAAGGGAAAAACGCCCAAGACCAATAGAATTACTTTGATCAAGACATTGGCAGCGACCGCAAACAAGACGATAAGAAGATATCTAGGTTTTAGTTTCATGAAAGTTAAGATAAATTCATTTTAGCCTGATTTTGGACAAGTCATGAAAAGTCGCCATCTCAATATTTGGGTATTTCTCATCCTCCTCGCCCTCTCCATTTATTATTTTTTCAGCATTACTTCAGTACCTTTTCATCCCGATGAAAGCACCCAAATTTTTATGAGTTCTGATCTTTCGTCTATATTCGAGCATCCTTCCACATTATTTTGGGACACGCAGAAAGAAAATGATATAAAACAAATTTACCGTCTTCGGGATTCCCCTTTGACACGCTACTTAATTGGTTTTGGTCGTTTAATGGCTAAGAAATCTCCGTTGATTGCCGATTGGAATTGGTCCGCCAGCTGGGAAGAAAACCAAAATTCAGGCGCGCTTCCAGATCGCTCACTTCTCCTCGTATCCAGGCTAAGTGTCGCATTATTTTACCCATTACTTTTATGGATCACTTACCAGACCGGAAAGCACTTAAACGGAGTTGAAACTGGATTATTGGCCATGGTATTTATGGGATGTAATGCGTTGATTTTGCTGCATACCCGTCGGGCCATGGCTGAGTCTGTGATGATGTTCACAATAGTGATGTTTGTTTGGGCGCTGGCAAAACACAAGGAAAAGCCATCGCTGCTCGGAATTTTAGCGGGCCTGGCATTTTGTGCAAAACAATCCACGTTTCCTCTGTTAATTGTTGGCTTTTTAAGCATGGTCAAGTTGCGAAATGCGTCAGTGAAAACCAATTACTTGACATTATCAAGAACGGGGATTTACATCCTATCCTTTATTGCCGTCGTCTATCTTTTGAATCCTGTAATTTGGCGAAATCCCATATCTGCAACAACTGCGGCGATTAAATCACGTAGAGAATTGGTGAGTAATCAAACACAAGAGATGCAAGCGAAAATGGCTGGTCAGGTGGTCAAAGGTTTGGGGCAAAGAAGCGCTGCTGTCATCATTCAATTGTTTATTGCGCCTCCTATGCCCGCCGACGTGGGTAACTACCTCGACCAGACAAAGGAAATGGATCAAATGTACGTAAACAATCCTTTGAATCACCTGTTCAGGGGAGTGGTTGGCGGCGGTATTATGATGATTTTTTTCCTATTCGGATTGTTATTCTCTTTAAAGACCCGTTTAACCCACTTAACCGATTGGGATTTTAATCTGGCGCTTGGATTATTATGGTTTCTACAAACTGCAGCTATCGTTATCTTCGTGCCAATTGCCTGGCAGCGGTATTATTTACCCATTCTTCCATATATCATTTTTTTCCAAGCTTTTGCGCTTACTCATCTTTATAAAAAGACCAAGACAGCCCTCAGCTCCTCTACCAGGCGTTGATGCGCTAAATTATCCTAGATATCTCTGCCGTAGACGCGATGGCGTTTGTATATTTTTGCGCCAATCGTCACCATATCTTGACGGACTCTGACTGCAGAGTCAGCCATCTGTGTCTGTTCAGCATGCTCAAATCCAAAATCCTTGATTGTCGCTTCCATCTCAGCATACATTAAGACATTTCCACCCCTGCCTTGATATTCAGGCAGCACCCCAACGCCGTTCAACGACACCCATTTGGTTCGTCTCATTTCCGCCAGAATATCAACGATTCCCCAAGGGGTGATTCGTCCTTTTTGTCGTTGAAGAGCCTCTGAAATATCCGCAAAGGCAAAGATAAATCCGACCACCTCGTCTTTGTAGGTGATAATTTTAATTAACTTTGGATCTGCAACGGTCAGAATCGTATCGACCACATATTGAATTTCTCGATCGGTCAAGGGATAATACTCCCAGTTGTTAACAAATGTCTGGTTATACGCCTGACCAATCCGCCAAGCCCACTTTTTTAATTCCGCCTTATTTTTAAAACTTACCACCTTAAAGGCGCCGCGCTCTCTTACCTTTTGAGCGATGAGCTTAACTTTTTCGGGCAATGCAAATTGATCTCGATGCAAATAGCACGAAACAAAATCATTCTCGCGCTCAAAACCGATCTTTTCTACCAGTTTGGGCAAATATGGCAGGTTGTAATTCATCATAGTCATCATCTGTCGATGTTCGCTGCCCTCAATTTGGATGCCATACCCATCGAAACCAGAAAGACCTTTGGGGCCAACGATGCGATTTAAGCCCCTCGCATGCGCCCACTCAAAAGCACGGTTAAATAAAGCATCCGCCACACTTTGATCATCAACCACCTCAAGAAAATAAAATGAGGCTTGTTTTGAACCATGAAATTGGTTATAAGGTTTATTTTCAATCGCAGCAATCCTACCCACCACCTTGCCATCATCCAAGGCCATAAAAAAATCAACTTTTGAATGTTCAAAAAAAGGATGCTTATTTGGATTCATCATTGTCTTGACATCAGAAATAAATGGGGGCACCCATTGCGATACACCTTTATACAACTCAAAGGGAAACATAACGAATTGGTTGATCTGGGATCGCGAGGTCAAATCTACATGAATTACATTTGCCATATTTACCTCTCTGAGCGATAATTTCATCGAGTATACACCCAAAGTATGTGTTTTATGTAGCACTATATGTAGAATCGGTTTCATTGACGCGTAAACAGGTAGCATATATACTTGGATGCAATACCTTTTCATTCTCCCTGGAGATCAAATGAATTCCATCCTTTATACAGAAATCCACGAGCAGC
The DNA here is from genome assembly GCA_964496705.1 of uncultured Anaerolineaceae bacterium. Taxonomy (GTDB): domain Bacteria; phylum Chloroflexota; class Anaerolineae; order Anaerolineales; family Anaerolineaceae; genus CAZCBJ01. The sequence goes on from CAZCBJ010000029.1 coordinate 24,732, forward strand.
CAGGTATCGTTGCCGAGTTGTTGCAACAAGAGCAAGAAAATGTTTCTTTTATCACCAAAGAAATAAACGGAAAATTCAAGTACATTCTCATCGCAGCCCGCGGCACTTCTGACAATGCCGCAAGATATGCTCAATATTTGTTTGGCGCGCATAACCACCTGCAGGTTGCCCTCGCAACGCCGTCTTTATTTACGCTTTATTCATCTCCACCTGATTTGAGCGAGGCTTTCGTCATTGGCATCTCTCAATCAGGTCAGTCACCTGACATCGTCGGCGTACTGACCGAAGCTCGCCGCCAGGGCCGTCCCACACTCGCCATCACCAATTTTCCTCATTCTCCCCTCGCCATGGATGCAGACTATATCATCCCGCTTCATGCAGGCCAGGAACGCGCAGTTGCAGCTACCAAAACATACACAGCTTCGCTGGCTGCATTGGCACTTTTCTCCTGTACGCTCGAGAGGAATGAACTACGCCTGGCCCAATTGTTTAACATCGCACAAAACATGCAATTGACCCTGGAAAGCACAAAAGATCTTCTATCGCGCGTTGAGAGATATCGATACATCTCACATACCAATGTCATTGGTCGCGGGTTTAATTACAGCACCGCTTTTGAAATTGCCTTAAAGATCAAGGAATTGACCAGAGTGGTTGCCGAGCCATATTCTTCTGCAGATTTTCGGCATGGACCAATCGCAACGGTTGGCAGAGGTTTTCCGGTTGTGGTGATTGCTCCAGCCGGCGCAATTACACAGGATTTGTCTGACTTGATCGATCAGCTAAAGAATATTGGCGCTGAATTATTGGTCATTTCTGATCTTGAGCAAATGATGAATAAGGCCAATCTGGCATTTCCGATCCCGTCTCATTTGCCAGAATGGCTCACCCCGATGGTTTCGGTCATCCCCGGACAATTGTTTGCGATGCGCTTAACCGTTGAAAAAGGCCTCGATCCCGACCGTCCAGAAGGCCTCACAAAAATAACTGAAACCTTATAGGCGTAGAAAGGCCAAAATGAATCAATTCCTCATCGAGGGAGGGTACCCTCTCAAGGGTGAAATGACGCCGTCCGGAAATAAGAATGCCGCGCTTCCGTTGATGGCGGCGTGTTTGCTGACGGATCAGCCTGTTATATTGCATAACGTCCCCGAAATTAATGATGTCAAGGTCATGCGCCAATTATTGGAGAGCCTGGGAG
>CAZCBJ010000030.1:0-25909 GCA_964496705.1 uncultured Anaerolineaceae bacterium
TCCACCTCATTCCCCGTACCTGTCATTGCGAGGGCGCAGCCCGAAGCAATCTCCCCCTCGCCCAGCCCTGCCCCTACACTTTTAGATTACAATTACCCGAACAACACAAAACACGCGCATTTCCCGCGCATTCCATTCCAATCCCCACCCCAAGGATCGCCCATGTCCAACGAATTCTTTGAACGCGTCCGCTTCCGCGGGCAGCCCCTCGCCGACCCGCGCAGCACCGTGATCAGCGGCAACGCCCGCTTCACCATCCTCACCCCGCGCCTGGTGCGCCTGGAATGGTCCGCCACCGGCCAGTTCGAGGACCGCGCCAGCTTCGCCTTCCCCACCCGCTTGGCCCCCGTCCCCGATTTCAGCGTCCGCCAGGAGGACGGTCTGCTGCTGATCGACACCGGCGCGCTCAGGCTGCGCTACCGTCCCGGCGCGGGAAAATTCAATTCGCGCAACCTGTCCATCAGCTTCCTGCACAACCGCCGCAGGGTCACCTGGCGCCCGGGCGCCCCCAACCCCGGCAACCTGCGCGGCACGCGCCGCACGCTCGACATGTGCGAAGGCGACGCCGCGTTGGACGAGGGCCTCTTCTCGCGCTCCGGCTGGGCGCTGCACGACGATTCCGCCCAGGTGCTTTTCACTACGGAAGACGGCTGGGTGGCGCCGCGCCCCGACCACGACCTGCAGGACTGGTATTTCTTCGCCTTCGGTCACGACTTCACCGGCGGGCTGGCCGAGTACATGCGCTTCGGCGGCAGCATCCCGCTCATCCCGCGCTTCGTCCTCGGCACCTGGTGGTCGCGTTACTGGGCCTACACCTCCCAGGACCTGATCGACATCGTCAACGGCTTTGAGCATCACGACCTGCCGCTGGAAGTGTTCATCATCGACATGGACTGGCACCTGGAGGGCTGGACCGGCTACACTTGGAACCGCGAGTTGATCCCCGACCCCGACGGCCTGCTGGCCTGGATTCACGCCAAGGGACTCAAAACCGCGCTCAATCTGCACCCCGCCGACGGCGTCGGAGCGCACGAAGGGGTCTACCCCGAATTTGCCCACGCAATGGGCGTCGACCCCGCCAGCCGCGAGCGCATCCCCTTCCGCATCACCGACAAACGCTTCACCGAGAACTACTTCAAGCTGCTGCACCACCCGATGGAGGAGCAGGGCGTGGACTTCTGGTGGATGGACTGGCAGCAGGGACATCTTTCCGAGATGAAAGGTCTCGACCCGCTGCTGTGGCTCAACCACCTGCACTTCTGGGATTCGGGCCGCCGCAACAGGCGCTGCATCGTCTATTCGCGCTGGTACGGCCTGGGCAACCACCGCTATCAGACCGGCTTCTCCGGCGACACCTACGTCGGCTGGCCGGCGCTGCAGTTCCAGCCCTATTTCAGCGCCACCGCCGCCAACGTGGGCTACGGTTGGTGGGAGCACGACATCGGCGGGCACATGGGCGCCGCCACCGAGCCGGAGCTGTTCGCGCGCTGGGTGCAGTTTGGCGCGCTCTCCCCGGCGCTCAAGCTGCACGGCACCAAGGATCCGCGCACCGAACGCCGCCCGTGGGTGTTCCCCCGCCCCACCTACGAGGCCTGCAAAGCCGCCTTCCACCTGCGCTACCAGCTCATCCCCTACATCTACACCCTGGCGCGCGCCGCCGCCGACACGGGCGTTTCACTCTGCCGCCCGATGTACTACCACCACCCCGCCGAGCCAGGCGCCTACGCCGCCCGCTACCAGTATTACTACGGCGACCAGTTGATCGCCGCGCCGATGGTCTTCCCCGCCGAACGCGAGGACGGCCTGGCGGCCACCGATGTCTGGCTGCCGGCCGGCGAGTGGATTGACTTTCAGACCCACGAACTGTACAGCGGCGTGCGCCCGCGCTGGGTGCGCGTGCTGGGCGACCTCAACCGCATCCCCATGTTCATGAAAGCCGGCGCCATCCTGCCCCTGGCTCCCGCTTTCCAGGGCCCCTACGCCGAGGGCATGGCCTCCGGCAACCTGGCCCACCAGCCGCGCGACCGCCTGATCCTCTCCGTCTTCCCCGGCAAACACGGCGCCTTCCGCTTCTACGAGGACGACGGCGAGAGCGAATCCTACCGTCGGGGCGAATTTGAGTGGACGCAGTTCAGCATGTCCATGCCCGACAAAAACACCTGGCAGGTCAGCGCCGCGCCGCTGGAGGGGCACTGCCCCGCGCTGCCCGCCGCGCGCTCCTACGAGGTGCGACTGGAGGGCTCCGCCCGCCCCGCCGCGCTGACGCTGGATGGCGCGCCGCATGCCGGCTGGACGTACGACGCAGATACCCTGACCACCATCATCCAGGTCCCCGCGCGCGCCAAGGCGCAGGGCTTCACCCTCTCCGCCAGCAGCCCCAAAGGCATGCGCGCGCTCAGCCCGGCGCGCAGCCTGCGCCAGGCGCTGGCCGAGGCGCGCCGCCTGGGCGGGCCGGCCTTCAAGGGCCTCAAGACCCGCCAGCAATTGCTCGAAGCCTGGCTTGACCACCCCGAATTGCCCGCGCGCGCCGATGCCGTCGCCCGCCTGGGCGGGCCCTTCGCCCGCTTCATCGAGTTCTCCACCCCCGAGGAGGCCGCCAACCAGCTCGGGCGCGTGATCATCGCCGCCCCGCGCGGTCATGGCGAAAGCTGCGAGGTGGAGGCGCTCTTCACCTTGCACCGCGACGGCAAAAAGCAGGAATTCGCCGTGCGCCAGAGCGACGTGCGCCGCGACCTGATCCTCGACACACCCTTCGCCTTTGAGGGCGAGGCGCAAACCACCCGCTGGGAGGCGCAGGTCAAAATCATCTTCAACGGGCGGGTGCTCCGCGCCCAGCACACCTCGCGCCTGTTCTTCCCCGCCATCAGCGCCTACCACGCGCGCATCTACAATCCCGAACAGGAGCGGGTCAGCCTGGCTCAGGCCCTCAAGACCCGGCGCGGCAAAGGCTGGGAGGATTTCACCCAGCAGCCGCGCAGCTATCCCAACCTGGCCGCCGCCCACTACGCGCCGCTGTTCCGCGTCGCCTGGGAGCGCATGGAGGCCAAAGAGCCGCTGGCCGCCTGGCTGGTGACCGACATCGAAAGCCCGGCTGACTGCGCCGCCGACCTGCTGTTCATGGCCGCCGGTTCGCTGGAGATGTACCTCAACGGCGTCAAAATCGAGCAAGCTCCCGGCGAGGTGGGCGAGGTTGACCTGCCCGCCACTTTTGAGCGCAACGAGGCCCGCCGCCTGCGCGGGCTGCCCCTCCGGCAGGGCGCCAACACCCTCGCCATCCACATCTGCCCCGATCCCAACCTGCCCCACTGGGGCTGGGTCTTCGGCGGCGCCTTCCTGGACGCGCAGGGTCGGGTGATGGACGGCTTAAGGTATCAGTAATATGCGCCCCAACCCGCTCATCTCCAAATTGTCCAACCAGCAGCCCTGCCGCGGCATCTGGGTCAACCTGCCCAGCCCCCATGCCGCCCGCCTGCTGGCCCGCCTGCCGCTGGATTGGATGGTCATCGACAGCGAACACGCCCCCATTGACGTCCACCTCATGTCGCTGATGGTCGCCGCCGTCGCCGAAGCGCGCGGCCCCGCCCCCATCGTGCGCATCCCCCAGGCCGCGGTCGGCAGCATCAAGTACGCCCTCGACGCCGGCGCCTACGGCATCCTCGTCCCGATGGTCAACTCGCGCGCCGAGGCCGAGCAGGTGGTCGCCTGGGCCAAGTTCCCGCCCCAGGGACAGCGCTCCTACGGCAGCCAGTACACCGCCCTCACCTTTGACCAGGAGCGCGCCGAATATCTGCGCCAGGCCAACGAGCAAACCTTGGTCATCATCCAGATCGAATCCGTTCTGGCGCTCGATCACCTGGACGAAATTTTTTCCGTCCCCGGCATCGGCGTGGCATTCATTGGGCCGATTGACTTGTCCGTCTCGCTCGGCCTCGATCCGCTGCCCGAGAACACCCATCCGCGCTTCCTCGAAGCCGTGGCCGAGATCAAGCGCGCCGCCCAGGCCCGCGGCCTGCCGCTGGGCATCTTTTGCTCCACCGCCGCCGCCGCCGTCCAGCGCATCCGCGAGGGCTTCCTCTTCGTCAATGTTGCCACCGACACCGGCGCCATGTTGAGCGGCGTCCAGGCGGGGCTGAACGCCAGCCAAGCCTAGAGATTCAACCCGCGACCCAAACGCTCTGCCCGCGCCTTGCTGCGCGATCCGCCACAAGGGCGGTCACCTCCAGCAAGGGTGGGTCTGAGGCATTTTCGAGCGCAGAAACAGATTTCGCTGTGCAATCCAAATTACACCGCTCAGTTGATAATCCCTCGCAGACCCTTCAGTCGCTGCGCTCCTTCAGGGACTCACGCGGGGCGATTCCCTGAGCGGATTGGATCAGCGCCTCCCATGCGCAACACCTCACAGCGATCGCGAAGCATCCCTGCGCGAAGCGGCTGCCCGCGATTGGTTTATAAAACTTTGTTGGCGCAGTACTCAGAGTGAAAAACCGAACACTGACAACCGACAACTGAAAACCACTCACCACCCCACCCCCCTCGCCCGCAGCTCCCCCGCCAACTGCTCCGGCGAGCGGAACAGGATGGTCTGAAAGCCCAGCGAGCGCGCCGCGGCCAGGTTGCGCTCGTGGTCATCGATGAACAGGCATTCCCCCGCCGGGCGCCCGATGCGCTCCAACAGCAGATCAAAGATCGCCCGCTCGGGTTTGACCAGCCCCACCTCGCCTGAGATCACCATATCGTCGAAGCAGGCGAAGAACGGGTAGCGCGCCCGCACCAGCGCAAACTTCTCCGCCGGCCAGTTGCTCAGACCGTACAACGCGTATCCTGCCGCCTTCAGCGCGTAGAGAATTTCCACCGCCGGCTGGATCGCCCCGACCAGCGTCTCCAGATAGCGCTCATCGTAGGCGCGGATCAGCCCGGCATATTGCGGGAAGCGCGCGCTCAGCTCCGCCACCCCCGCCGACACCAGCCGCCCGCGGTCATTTTCCACGTTCCAGCCGTGAAAATCCACCGCGCGCAGGAAATCCTCGGTCGCCTGCCGCTCCCCGCCCAGCAGCTTGCGGTACAGATAATGCGGATCCCAGTCCATCAGCACACCCCCAAAATCGAATACAATCGCCGGCTTCGCCGCCTGCCTGTCGGTCATGATTATTCGCCTGCCTTTCGCGTGATCAGGGTGCCTTTCGAGCCGTCGCTCATCGCCACCGCCGTCTGCCCATCGCCGCACACCAGCCGCCCGGCGTAGGGTTTGTCGCCGGCTTCCACCGCGCAGTCGCCCAGCGCCAGCGGCAGCGGCTCGCCTGCCGCAATCCACTCGCCGTTGTGCTTGCGCGCGATGTGCACGTTCGCCCCGCTGGCAAAGCCGCCCTCGCACGAAGGATGCCCCATGCGCTCGTCAACCTGCACCTGCGTCCCCGCGGCAACCCGCCCGGCTTCAGCCAGGTGGATGTAGATGACCACCCAGCCGGTCTGCTCTCGCCCGTCCCCGTCCAGGTCCAAAGCGACCACCCCGCGCTCCGAGCGCACCACCAGCCCGTCCGCCACCGCCGTGGCCCACTCCGCCGACACCCCGCAGCCGCTGGCCGTGACCGGCGCGAAATCCACCCCGCCCGATGCGCTGCCCATGCCCCAGGCCGGGTGCGGCCCGCCCGAAAAGCTCCACGCCTTGCCCGGCAGGAAGGGCAACTGCAGCGCCGGCGGCTGCAAATCGTGCGCCAGCAGCGGCTCCACTCGCGCCGCCCGCGCCCACGGGTCGCCGAACATCTCGCTGTAAAGCTGCAGGAAGCCGCGCTCGCCGTACAGTTCGCGCTGCCAGGCTGCGCGCCCTTCCAGCGTTGCCAGCAGGTTCATCAGACCCACCGAACCGGCGTTCAGCCCCGGCGCCAGGCGCAGGCTGCTGCCGTCCGCGAATTTCAGCCCGGTCAGCTCGCCCGAGCGCCAGCCGTAGTAGCCGATGGTCAGATAGCGCGCCGCCAGGGTCAGCTCCTTGAACAGCCCCTTCATCGTCCCGTTCTGGAAGCCCAACGGGAAGGTCACATCCGGGTTGCCCGGGCGCCCGCGCACCCAGCCGGCGCGGTATTCCAGCACCGCCAGCAGCAGCCGCGGGTTGGTCGAGGTTTCCAACGCCAGGGTGCGCACAATCTGCGTCCCGCTCATCTCCACCCCGTCCACCGCCTCGCGGTGGGTCGCCAGGTAGCCGCCCGCCGCGCGGATATACGCGGCGATATCAAAGTCTGCCGCGCCAGGCGAATAGACCAGTTCACTATCGGGCAGCAGAGCCCCCGCCGGGCTGGTATCGCCCAGCCGGTTGGGGACCTCCAGCGGATAGCCGGGCGGCAGCAGCTTGTGCGCGTCCAGCGGGATCGGCGCGCGCATCTCCCCCGCCGCCACGCCAAAGCGCTTTTCCAGCGCGGGCAGCGTGTCGCCCGGCTGGGTGAAGTAAGTGAAGGTCTCCGGCGCCTCCCCTGCGCCGCCCGGCGCAGAGGTCGCCAGCCCGGCGAACAGCCCTGCCGCGGTCGGGCTGGGCGCGGGCGTCCAGGTGAGCGTGGGTGTCAGCGTGGGCGCGGCGGTCGGCGAAGGCGCCAATGTGGCCGGGGGCGCGAACAGCCGCGTTTCCAGCGCGCGCGCCGTGGCCACTCCGCTCGGGTCAGGCAGCGCCGGCCCGCCCATGCGCGGCGCGTTGCACGCCAGGCTGAGCAGCAGGAGGCAAACCAGTACCACCCACGCCTTCTTCCCGCCCGTCTGCGCAATCTTTCCCGGCAGCAGTCCATCACTCATGGATATTTTCGTTTACCCAACGCCGCCACACCCTGCCCCATCAGTTCCATTCTTCCCACCATTTCAACACGCGCAGGGCGCGCAGCGTGACCCAACGGCTGGGCTTTCCCAGGCGCTCCATGTGAAAGAAAACTTTCGCGGAATAGACATGCTCCAGATGCCAACTGCCTTCCGGGCGGCGCCTTTCGCACAGCGCTTGGACGGCTCCCGCCAGCCGCGCATCCCGGGGCGCAGCAGCGCGGGCAAAAACTTCCAACCCGCGCAACAGGCTGTAATGCCAGCGGTAGGGGTAGACCAGCCGCATGAAATGGGGATCGATGACCTGACCCGTGCGGTCAGAGTACACCAGGCCGTGCTGGCACAGCAGCTCGCAGGTAGCCCTCTCAACGGCCCGGATTTCCTCCGCCCGTGGGCAGACGCTCTGCTCCAGGTATTCCCGCAGACCGTCCAACACATTGGCGGTGGTGTGAAATGAGCTGTGATGCGGGGCTGGGCGGTGGCTCATTTCACGTCCCTTGCGGCAGTTCCACCCGCCGTCGGGCATGCGTTCATTCAATAGATTGTCCAGCACCGCATCCAGGCGCGCATCTGCGAGCTGGAAATAAGCCGCGACCTGCAAGAGCATCCCCACAATACAACGGTCCATATCCTTCAGCCTGCGCGCAAAAACCTCATCGCAGGTCTCGCCGAGCAGGCCGTTCAGCAATACCTGGGCTCCGCGGCGGGCAGGCGCACAATCTTGGGGAATCCCGATCTGGATCAACGCCAGCAATGTATAGGTCGAGGAAATCCACTTGGGGCTGTACAGGCCCCCGCCCCAGATTCCGTCCGCGGCCTGCTGCGACAGCAATTGCGCTCCCCAGCCGCTTTCGAGCGTGCGCCGCCGTTCCGCCTGCCATTCTGCCTGGGGCGCCCCCAGCAGATCACGCATCGTCTGCCAGCGAATGGCCGCATCTCCCTCCATCAACCAGCTAATCAGCTTATGCATCTGTTCCAAAGAGGCCTGCCTTTCCCACGGCTGCCGCAATCCGCGCCATCAACTCACCGTCGCGGGCTGCATCGAACTTGCGCGCTTCTTCGTTACGTTGCAAGACAACCGTAGCCATGGATATCCTCCTTGTGCAAAGGGGATTACCCCCGTTTTTTCCTGGCCAGGATATGCTGGTAGCCCTCGACGGGCTCCTGCTCCTCCGCGAGGATCTCCAGTCCAGCCTGCTCGAACCACGCGCGCACCTGTTCCAGCGGCGGGACAAAGTGGTACACACACTGGTCGAGGATCTCGCCGCCCGACACCGCCTGTTGGTAGGCCGCCTCCACCTGGTCGGCGATCTCGCCGTACACCACCGGCAAGCCCATCGCCAGCGCATTGCGGTAGGCCGTCCCGATCTCCTCTGCGTCGCGCGCGTCCGCGGTGAGATAGAGCGGCGCGCCCGGCTTGAGCGCGGCATGGAAGCCGCGCAGGATGCCCGGCCAGTCCTCCGGGGGGATGTGCTCCATCGAATCCATGCAGATCACCCCGTCAAACTGCGCGGCGAAGTTCATCTCCTGCAGGCCGATCTTTTCATAGCGCAGCTGCGGGAATTGCTCCGCCGGGTAATGCTCGCGCGCCCGCGCCAGCGAGCGCGCCGATTGGTCAATGCCCAGCACGTGGTGGCCCGCCTCCAACAGCAAACCCTCAAAACGCCCCGCGCCGCAGGCAGCCGAGAGGATCAGCCCCGGCCTGCCAACCAGCGCGAGGAACCTGCCCATGAACGCGCGGTGGGTTGGATCGATGTGGCTGCCAAATTCCGTCCAATATCGCGGCGCACAAAAATCATACAGCGCCTCGGATTTGTCGCGCATATATTTTAGCCACTCAGCCCGCTGCATGTTTGCTTCGGTCATGCTTTCGCTTCCCAGGCGCGTTTAGCCGCTTCCTGCACCGTCTGCAGCGGCACACTGTGCTGCTCTGCCAGCCGCGCGCAGACCTCGTATTCCGGCATCGCCTGCACCACCCGCCCGTCCAGCACCTTGAGCTTGAGCACCACTTCGCCGTAGGGCGTCTGAACCGTCTCAAAGCGCCGCCCGGCCTCGTAGCGGCAGACCGGCTGGATGCGCATGCCGAAAGTGGTGGTTTGCTCCAGCAGCAGCCGCGCCAGCCTCTCCTCGTCCGCCTTGCCGCAGATCACGCTCAGCATCACCGCCGGTCGGTTCTTTTTCATCTGGATGGGCGTGAAGAACACGTCCAGCGCCCCGCCCGCGAACAGCAGCCCCATCACATGCCCCAGCGCCTGCCCGCCCTGGTCATCAATGTTGGTCTCGATCAGCACCACCGGCTGCGCCTCCTCCCCACTCTCGCCCAGCATCAGGCGCAGCACGTTCGGCCAGGGCAGCTCGCGCCGCCCCGCCCCGGTGCCCAGCCTCAGCAGGCGCATTGAAGGCTGCTCGAACCTGGCCAGCGCAGCCAGGATGGCTGCACCGGTGGGGGTGACCAGCTCCACCTGCGCCGCCGAAGGCACCGTCGGCGCGCCCGCTGCGGTGAGCAGCTCCAGCGTGGCCGGGGCGGGGATGGGCAGCAGCCCGTGCTGGGTCTGCACCGTCCCGCTGCCCAGCGGCAGCGCCGAGGCGTAGAGCTGCTCCACGCCCAGGTAGTCCAGCCCCACCGCCGCGCCGACCGTGTCGATGATCGAATCCACCGCCCCCACCTCGTGGAAATGCACCTCGTCCAGGCTGGTGCCGTGCACCTTCGCCTCGGCCCGCCCCAGCGCCAGGAAGACCGCCTGGCTCAGCTCTTTGGCCCGCGTCGAAAACCCGCTGGCGGCGATCATCTCGCGGATGTCGCTGTAATGGCGGTGGCGGTGCGAATCCTGCATGCGGATGTCAATCTGGCTGGCCTCCAGCGCGCCCTTGCGCACCTTGTGCGCATTGATCTCATACACCTCGTCCAGCCTGAGCAGCGCCAACTGCTCGCGCAGAACTTCCAGCGGCAGCCCGGCGTCCAGCAGCGCCGCCAGGAACATGTCCCCGCTGATCCCCGAAAAACAATCACAATAGGCAACTTTCATCTGGGAAGCACCTCGTTCATACTGCCCGAGCGGTAGCCTTCCAGGTCCACCGCCACATATTGGAATCCGATCTCCTTCAGCCGCGCCGCCACCTGAGCGCGCATCTCCGCCAGGCGCTCGATCTGTTGCGGCGCCACCTCCAGCCGCGCCATCTCGCCGTGGTGGCGCACGCGCAGCGGCCCAAAGCCCAGGTCATGCAGATAGGCTTCGGCTTCAGCCACCTGGCGCAGCCCCGCCACGGTTACCGGCGTGCCGTAGGGGAAGCGCGTCGCCAGGCAGGGCGCCGAGGGGCGCTCCCACACCTTCAACCCCAGCCCGCGCGCCAGGCTGCGGATTTCGACCTTGGTCAGCCCCACCTCGGCCAGCGGACTGCGCCCGCCCTTCTCTAGCACCGCGCGCCGCCCGGGGCGGTAATCGTGCAGGTCGTCCGCGTTCGAGCCCTCCAGCACCGCCGCGTAGCCCCCGGCTTTGGCGATCTCCAGTATCATCCCCAGCCGCGCCAGCTTGCAGTGGTAGCAGCGGTCGGCCGGGTTGGCCACGAACTGCGGGTTGTCCAGATCGTTGTATGCGATCACGCGGTGGGCGATGCCCACCTGCTGCGCCAGCGCGGCCGCCGACTCCACGTCGTCGCCCGCCTCCACCGGCGAGTGGATGGTCACCGCCAGCGCGCGGGCGCCCAGCGCCTGTTGCGCCGCCGCCGCCAGCAGCCCCGAGTCCACCCCGCCCGAGAGCGCCACAACCGCCGAGCCCATCCCGCGCAGCAGCTCGAGCAGTTGGTTCCATTTTTGGTTTGTCAGTTCAGGGTTGTCAGTCATCAGTTGTCGGTTCTCAGTTGTCGGTTATCGGTTGTCGGTTATCAGTCATCGGTTATCGGTTATCGGTTCTCAGTTCTCAGTTCTCAGTAATCTGGCTATTGGCTATTGGCTATCAGCTATTAGCTATCAGCTATCAGCCATCGTTTTCACTCGTTACCCATTCCTCTCCCCCAACCGATTGATCATCCCCGCCAGGTAGCCCGCGCCGAAGCCGTTGTCAATGTTCACCACCGACACCCCGGTGGCGCAGGAGTTGAGCATGGTCAGCAGCGGCGCCAGCCCGTTGAAGTTGGCGCCGTAGCCCACACTGGTGGGCACCGCCACCACCGGCACCATCACCAAGCCCGCCACCACGCTGGCCAGCGCCCCCTCCATACCCGCCGCCACCACGATCACGCGCGCCTTCTGCAGCGCCTCGGTCTGGCTGAGCAGCCGGTGCAGCCCCGCCACGCCCACGTCGTAGAGGCGCACCACCTCATTGCCCATCAGCTCGGCGGTCACCGCCGCCTCTTCGGCCACCGGCATGTCCGCCGTCCCCCCGGTGGCCACCAGCACCCCCGGCAGCCTCTCGCGCTGCGGGTCGCGGTCCAGCAACAGCAGGCGCGGCATGGGGTGGTACACCGCTTCGGGTAGCTCGTCGCGCACCGCCGCGTACATCTCCGCGCTCACCCGCGTGGCCAGCACGCGGTCGTTGCGCTCCGCCAGGCGCCGGAAAATATGCACCACCTGTTCGGGTGTCTTGGACTGGGCAAAAATCACCTCCGGAAAGCCGCAGCGCAGCGCGCGGTGGTGGTCCAGGCGCGCAAATCCAGCCACATCCTCAAACGGCAGCGAGCGCAATCGCTGCAGCGCCTGCTCGGTGGAGATCGTTCCGCTGCACACCCCCTCCAGCAGCCCGCGCAATTGTTCTTCGTTCATCGTATCCTCCTTATCAGCGGCTCACCAGGCGCACGTCCACCGCCTGCAGGCCGCGCTCAGACTGGGTTAATTCAAACTCAAAAATGTGGCTGCGGCTCGGCAGCATCCCCGGCTGCACCTCGTCCGGCAGATGCGAATCGTGACAAAAAACGGTCGCAAACGGCGAATCAGGGTTGCGCGTGTCGGTCAGCCACATCGCCCCGCCAATGTGCTTCATGAAGCGGATGAAACCGTAGGACTGTGAGGCGTGGTGCCAGTAACACCATCCCCTCACCCGCGAGCCCACCTCGCCCCACGTGGTTGAGTTCTCGTGCTCCATCGGAATCAGGTTGGGGATCAGAAAGCCCGACATGAACAGGTCGGCCTCCTGGCGCAGCGAGCGCGCCACGTTCTCCAGCGCCACCACCTCCACCCGGCAGCCGCGGTTCTGCAGCGCCTGGATCACCTTGACAAAGTCGCCGTCGCCGCTGGCGATCAGCACCCGGTCCAGGTTCTCCGATTGCAGCAGCGCGTCCACGCCCATGTCCAGATCAGAATCGGCCTTGCCGTAACGGTTGCCCGACTCGTCCTGGTACCACTTGATCTCCTTGACGATCACCTTGTAGCCGATGTCGCGCAGCGCCGAGTGAAAGTTGCGCGTCCCGTCGCGGTAGTTTTGATCGAAGCCGGCGCGCTCCGCGTCAAAGCTGACATAGGCGTTCAGCCGCACCGGCTCGGCGTCATCCCGACAGGCAAACTCGCGCAGCACCTCATAGCGCATGCGCGCGCCGCCGTTCAGGTACATGTTCGACACATCCACATACACCCCCACCCGCGTATTCGACTGGCGAGACGGCATACCCTTCCTCCACGGACTTGAATAGGGCTAATTGTATCTTAAAGGGGAGGGATAAGCGAGTGACAGCCGATCGCTGATCGCCGACAGCCAAATTACCGGAAACAGACAACTGACAACCAATAGCCGACAACTCCTACGGCTTTGGCGTCTCGGTGGCCGTCTCGGTCGGAGTGGCCGTGTCCGGCGGCGTGGCAGTCGCCGTCGGTGTGTTGGAGGCGGTCGGCGTGGCAGTCGCCGTCGGCGTGCTGGAGGCCGTGGGGGTATTCGATGCCGTCGGCGTGCTCGAGGCGGTCGGCGTGCGGCTGGCAGTGCGCGTCACCGTCGGCGTGGCGGTTTTGGCCGGGCGCACCAGCCGCGGCAGCAGCCAGATGGCCCGGTCGCTGTTCGCCGCGCCGTTGGCGTGCACCATCAGGATGAAATTGACCGACTTGCCGTTCAGGCTGCTCAGGTCCACGTCCACCACGGTGAAGTTGCCGTCGTAGCTCTCGTTCCACGACTTCAGGTTATAGGTCTTGCCGTCCAACTGGTAATCCAGCCGGAAGGTCACCTTGCAGGACTTGGCCCCGAATTCGCAGCCGATCACGCTCCTGAAGCGGTCGCCGCTCTGCACCTTGTAAGGCGGCAGCTTGCCCTGGATGTAGCCGTCTTCGATGATCTGCGGATGGGTCAGCAGCGCCGGTTCGTTGTCGGTCGCTCCACTTTCCCAGCGCGGCTTGCTCAGCTTGAACGCGAAACCGCGCTTGTCGCCGTCGCTGCCCGGGCAGGGCAGCACGCCCGCCTCGCTGCGCCATTCCAGGTTGCACAGGTTGGAGACGATATCGTAATTGTCGCTGGTGATGGGCGCCACCACGCGCACGTTGACCGTGAAGACTCCCCTGGCATCCTGACCCACACCGAAGACCGCGCCGTAGGAATCGCGCAGCATCCATTCACCCGTGTACGCGCCCACGTTGGAGGGCGCCTTCAGCTCCACGCCCACGTCCACCGTCTGACCCGGCGGCACGCTCACCCCCAGGCTCTGCGGCGAAGCGCCGCTCATCTGGTCGCCCTTGACGAAGCTCAGCGCGTAGCTCTTGGTCCAGGCGCAGCCACCGCTGTTCCTCAAGCGCCAGACCTTGTTGAATTTGCTGCCCGCGTTGACCACCGTGCCATCCGGGATGCTCACATCCTTGACGAACTCGGCGCGGTTGCACGGCACCGGCACGGGCGTGACGGAGCGGGTGGCGCTGGGGATGGCGGTGGGCAGCGGCGTCTGGGAGGGGACGGGGGTCTGGCTCGGCTCGGGGGTGGGGCTGTCCTGCGGCGTCACCTGGGTGACCGCCGGCGGGGTGACCGACTGGGGCGGCAGGCCCTGCGTTTGGCGGGCGATCTCGGTCTGAATCTGCGCCACCTTTGAGGCGAACGACAGGTAGGTGGCCGTCGCCGCCAGTTTGGCGTACTCGGTGGCCACCAGGTCGCCCGAAGGCTTGGGCGCGCAGGCGCTCAGCAGGATCAGCAAGGTCAGAAGGGAAAAGGTCAACAAGCGTTTCATGGCACAATCCATTCATGCACAGGCAGGGGATGCGAATTCATCCCTATGGAGAAGACGAGCGGGCCCGCGAAAAAGTTCCCGCCCGCTAATTTTAACACAACCGTCATCTGTTGTCGGCTGTCAGCAGGGGAAAATCTCTCGCCAAGGCGCAAAAGCGCAAAGGTTTTTTATTGTATCAATTACTGCCGGCGACTTTCTACTTTTCAGCTTATACCAATCTGTTATACAATCAATATATTCATTTGAGTAGTCGGGCGAAAAACAATTGGCAAATTCAGACAAAAAAATCTATGCCTTTATTGACAGCCAAAATCTAAATTTGTCCGTCAGCAATGATATTTTTGACAAGAAAAGCAAAAAAATCTATGCTGGCTGGAAGTTGGACTTTCAGCGATTTTTCATTTATCTTCGGGATAAATATAGCGTTGACAAAGCATTTCTTTTTATCGGCCGAGTCAATGAAAACGAACCATTATATGAATTCCTTCGATTGGTTGGCTATAACCTGATTTTTAAACCCACCCTCGAATTCACGAAAGGCAGAGAAAGGATCATCAAAGGCAACGTCGATGCGGAATTGGTACTTCACACGATGATTGAATACCCCAACTACCATCAAGCCATCATCGTCGCCGGAGACGGGGATTATCGCTGCTTAATCGAATACCTTGTCGCACAGAAAAAATTGCTTCACATTTTGATACCGAATAAATACAGTTACTCTTCTTTGCTGCGAGAATATCGATCCTACTTTGTGTTTGTCAGTGACCTAAAATCGAAATTAGAGTATCACGATAGGAATAAAAATAAGAGGGAGTAACCTTCGGACGAACCTTAGGTGTGCCCTCTCATCGTGATTGAAAATATCATATCAATTGTAGATGACTTTGTCAAGCTAACTTGACCGATCTGATTTGCGCACAAAATAACGAATGGGCTGCAAATGCCCTTCGTGCCCAGCCGTTTTATCCCAGCGCCGCCGCCACCCGTTCCAGCCGCGCCCGCGCTTCCGCCGCCACCTCGCCCAGTTTGCTCAACTCAAATCCCTCCCGCAGGTTCGCGTCCAATCGTATCAACTTAAGCAATTCCGCATTTCGCCCAGGGATGAATCCCCGGGCTATTCTTCACCCAAACCCACTTGAAGTGGGTTTGAGAAGGCTTTCTAGCCTGCGAATTCCATTCGCAGGCGGCCCAAGAAGCGACAAATTTCCCGGCAATATCATTTTTTACAATCATCTTCCCCTTAAGTTGACACCACTGGTTCGCGTCCGCGTAGAGCGGGTCTGTGCTTTAAACAACCCATTTGATCATGCACCCAGACCCGCCGCTGCGCTGTGTTCAACCTGCGGGAGGTTGATTTTTTACTTACACACCACCTTCCGCGCCCCCGCCCACGCGCTGGGATTGGTGCCATTCGCCTTCACCCGCCAGTAGAGCGTCTTGTTGGCCGGCAGGTTTGCGGTCGGCGTGTAGGTCGAAGCGCTCACCACCTTGTTGACCAGCAGCGAGCTGAAGGTGGCGTAGGCTGAGACCTGGATGGTGTAACCGGTCGCGCCGGGCACATCGCTCCAATCAAAAACCGGGCGCAGCCCCGTCACCACTGCGCCGTCCGCCGGGCTGAGCAGCGCAGGCATCGGCAGCGCCGTGCGCAGCGAGCGGTAGGCGCTCCAGGTGCTGTACTGCCCCAGCGTGTTGAAGGCGCGCACCCGCCAGTAGTATCGGGTATTCGGCGTCAGGCTGAACGTCAGTGTGTACTCCGAATTGGTCTGCCCAGCCACATTCTGATTCACCACCAGCGCGCTGAACCCCGTGTCCGTCGCCACCTGCACCTGGTAGCGGTCAAAGACCGTCCCCGCCGGCAGCGTCGCGTTACCCCAGTCCAGCCGCGGGCGGTAGTCGTACAGCAGCGCCCCGCTCGCCGGAGAGACCAGCGCCGGAATACCCGGCGGGTTGGGCGTGGTGAAGCTGCCCACCGCCGACCACGCGCTCGGATTCGCCCCGTTGGCCTTCACCCGCCAGTACAGCAGCCTGTTGGCCGGCAGGTCAGCCGTCGGCGTGTACGCCGAGACCGCCGCCGTGGTGCTGACCAGCGTCGAGCTGAACGTGGCATACGAGGAAACCTGGATGGTGTACGAGGTCGCCCCGCTCACATCCCCCCAATCGAAGTCCGGCCGCCGCGCCAGCGCTGTCGTCCCGTTCCCCGGCGCGCTCAGCACCGGCGGGGTCATCGCTGTGCGGAAAGAGAGGTAAGCCGCCCAGGTGCTGTACTCCCCCAGCGTGTTGAACGCCCGCACCCGCCAGTAGTATCGGGTATTCGGCGTCAGGCTGAACGTCAGTGTGTACTCCGAATTGGTCTGCCCAGCCACATTCTGATTCACCACCAGCGCGCTGAACCCCGTGTCCGTCGCCACCTGCACCTGGTAGCGGTCAAAGACCGTCCCCGCCGGCAGCGTCGCGTTACCCCAGTCCAGCCGCGGGCGGTAGTCGTACAGCAGCGCCCCGCTCGCCGGAGAGACCAGCGCCGGAATACCCGGCGGGTTGGGCGTGGTGAAGCTGCCCACCGCCGACCACGCGCTCGGATTCGCCCCGTTGGCCTTCACCCGCCAGTACAGCAGCCTGTTGGCCGGCAGGTCAGCCGTCGGCGTGTACGCCGAGACCGCCGCCGTGGCGCTGACCAGCGTCGAGCTGAACGTGACGTACGAGGAAACCTGGATGGTGTACGAGGTCGCCCCGCTCACATCCCCCCAGTCAAAGTCCGGCCGCCGCGCCAGCGTCGTCGTCCCATTCCCCGGCGCGCTCAGCACCGGCGGCACCATCGCCGTGCGGAAATACCACACCGCCGACCACGGCCCGTCAATCTCATCCGCGCTGCGCCCCAGCACCCGCCAGTAGTACTTGGTGTTGGGCAGCAGCGGAGCGGGGGTGAAATTGGAAACATCCGTCCAGGTATCCACCACCAGGCTGGTGTCGAATAGATTGGTGGTGGCCACCTGCACGCGGTAGCGCACCGCGCGCGCCGCGTTGCCCCAGTCGAGCAGCGGCGTGTAGTTGGTCAGCAGCGCGTTGCTGGCCGGCGAGGTCAGCACTGGCGCGGCCGGCGGCAGCGACAGGCGCAGGTTGAACTCCAGCGCCCCGCCCGCCTGCGCGCCCAGCTCGCCTTCCGCCAAAACCTTGGCCTCCGGCGGCGCAGCCTGTTGCCCGCCCTCCGGCGCCACGGCGATCACGCCAGCGTACTGGCTCACGCCAAGATAATATTTCGTCCCCGCCGTCACCACCGCCGACAGCGCCGAAGCCATGTTCCACACCGCCGGAACCCCCTCCCAGCCGATGTCGTCGTTGCACGCCACCGCCGTCAGACTGCCGGGCGTCCCCTTCCACACCCCCAGGATGGTGTCGTAGCTGCTGCCGCGCGTGTCGACAAAGATGGTGCCGCTGCTGGCTGGCGTGTACTGGTACCACACCGAAGCGTTGCCCGCCAGCAGTTTGCACGCCGTCAGCGCCGGGTCGCTGGCCGCCCTGGTGGCGTAGGTGGTGTCCTGCGATTTGTGATAGGGCGTGGCGCTAACCACAAACGGCGCGCCGATGTCATCATTGGCCGGCGGCGGACAGGCCGCCGTGCGGACGGTGATGTGCGCCGACCGCGCCGACTCGCCGTTGGCGTTGTAGGAACTCACCTGGTAGAAGTAATCCGTGTTGCAGCTCAGCCTGCTGTCGGTGTAGGTGGTTGCGTTGGCGCCGGTGCTGGCCAGGTAATAGAAGTCCACCACCCCGCCCTGCTCGCCCCACTTATACAGCTTGTAGCCGCTCTCGTTGGCCACGTCATCCCAGGCCAGCCCGACTGAATTGTGGCTGACGCTCTGCGCGCGCAGGTTGGCCGGCGTGGCCGGCGGCAGGCTGGGCGAGCTGTTGTTGCTCACCGTCACGGTGAAGGTGCTGGCTGTCGCGGCGCTGACCGAGATGGTGATGCTGCCGGCGCCGCTGAAGGTCTGCCCGACCGTCCACATCCCCCCCGTGCCGCCGTTGCTGCCCTGCAGCGTGGCCGGGATCTTGGCGTCGGTGGTCACGCGGTGGATGATCACCGCGCTGCCCGGCAGGTGCTTGTCATAGCCGCTGGTGGCGGCGTAGCCGGTTTTGAAGCGCGCCTCCACCGTGTAGAAATCAGTCGCCGAGCCGTTGACCGGCGCTTTGACCAGCAGCGGATTGCTGCTGCCCGGTAGGTTCAGGCGGTCCAGCGTCAACGTGGCGCTCGACCCCGGCGCCACCGTCACCACGCGCCCGGCCGGGATCCAGCCCGCCAGCGTCAGATGATAGGCGATGGTATCCTGGGGCATCTGCCCGTAGGTGCCGTCGTAGAAACCCGTCCAGCCGGCGCTCATCACGTCCCACTGGTTATCATAGGTGGCGGTGTAGTGCGAGTGCGGGAAGCCGAAGGAATGGCCCATCTCATGGGCGATGACGGTGATGTTGCTGTAGCCCCACGGCGGTTCCCAGGTCATCGGCCAGGCCTTGTAGGTGCCGTCGAGCGTCAGCACATGCGTCCCGCCCCAGGCATAGCCGTCCAGCTCGGCGTTGAACATCAGGTTGATGCCGTGATAATTGTTGAAGTTGACCACCGGGTCGGCCACTGCGGTGCAATCCTTAGCGGCGCGGTCGAAATTCAGGCTGCCGCTAACAATGTAATAGGAGCGCGGCTGGGGCAGCGTGTACCAGCCGAGCGCCCCGCTGCCGCTCAGGTTGATGTTGTTGTACGAAACCTCGCGCCAGTAGTGATCCAGCCCCGGCCAGGCATTGGCGTACATGCCCTGGAAGTAGGCCAGGTTCTTGGGTTCGTCGGCCACATCGTTGAACTTGCACAGGATGGAAATGTAGGCCTTGCTGCCGGTCACCGCCTGGGCGCTCAGCTCGCCGCCAGCGTCATCCGGCGACAGCGCCAGCGACTGCGCCGCCAGCTCCCCGCCGCTCTCCAGGTTGTCCTGGTCCAGCGGGATGATCCAATCGCCCGCCGCCTCCACCTGCCGTCCGCGCAGCGCCAGCAGCTCCTCGTAGCTCACCGGCAGCCCTTCGCCAAAGTCCAGCCGCACCTCAGCCCCCAGCGGTGTGGTCAGGTAAGCCTGAAAGACCGGCTCCAGCCCGCTGTCCGGCGCGCCATCCCCCCAGCGCAGCCCCAGCTCGCCGCTGACCATCCCGGGCAGCCCGGCGCCCTCCGCCGGTGGTTCGGAACCCTGTGTGGGCGGCTCGGCATCCTCCCCCGTTGGCTCAAGGCTGTCTGGCGTCAGCTCGCTGTTCTCAGCGGGCGGTTCACCGGCTGTGTCCGGCGGCTGCCCATCCTGCGCCGCCGCGGGCACGGCCAGGCTGGCGAGCAGAAACAGGATCAACAACGGGATGAGCAGCAGGGTTGGCTTGGAATGCAATCTCATGGGCGTCTCCGCAAATCTATGCGAATAGCTTTTTCTTCCCCGCACAGCCGTTCTCCTTCATTGTACACAATTTTTATCCGCTTTTTCATCAACCTGCCTTACACTTTTGCAACTTCCAACCTGGATGCGCAGATGCACAGGATGAACAGGATTCTCTTTTTCTTTTGTTCCAATCATTCTTCCTCATCTGCGCTCCTCTGCGCCATCTGCGGATTCCTCGCTTCATGAACAGGATGCACAGGATTCTCTTTTTCTTTTATTTCAATCATTCTTCTTCACCTGCGCCGATCTGCGTCATCTGCGGATTCTTCTTCCTCTTCCTCTTCCGCTTCACCCCGGCTCAGACACCAGCCCCACATTCTTCGGCCCGCGAAACCCGAAGACCACCCGCTCATACGCCACCCCATGCTCTCGATAAAACGCCTCCACCGCCGCCACCAGCTCATCCCGCCCCAGCTTCTCCGCCGCCCAGAAGTTGCAGCACGGGATCAGGATCGCCGGGCGCAGCCTGGCCGCCTCAGCCACCGCGCGCGTCGCCTCGTCCGGGTGCAGCCCCACCACCAGGTCGTAATACCCCGCCAGCTCCGCGCGGAACTCCTCGGCGCGGTTGGGCACCCCGCGCAGCACCCACCCGCGCGGATCCACCACCTCGGCCTGGTAGTTGTACTTCTTGTTCAGGATGCGCGCCAGCAGCCCCTGCCCCCCGGCCACATCGGCAATGTAGCGCACCCCCCGCCCGTAGCGCTCGTAAATAGTATCCGCCAGCACCTCAAAGCGCTGCGGGTCGCCGTGAAAACTATGATGCTGGCTCATCCGCCGCTTTGCTCAACCAGAAGGTCTCCACGCGCTCCACCCGCCTGAAATCGTCATCCAACACCGCCAGATCAAAGCGCTCCAGACTGCACCAGAAATCCAGCCCGGCCTGCGCCGCCTCGCGCAGCGCCGCGCGGTAGCGCGCCGCATCGAAAGCCAGCGCGCGCGGCTGCCGCAGGTCATATTCCTCCCCCGCGCCCACGAACAGCCCCAGCCCCACGTGCGGCACGTACTCGATCGTTGTGCTGCGCTGCGGCGCTAAAATTCCGCTGTACAGGTCGTCGTGCAGCCAGATGAGCTCCTCGTTGCCCTCGCGCGGGGTCAGGAACAGCCAGTGATCCCACGACTTGACCAGCCCGCACAGGTGCAGCGGGAAAGCCTGCCAGCGCGCCGCCACCCCCGCAGCGTGTTCAGCCAGCGCCGCGCGGCTCACCGCGCGCTCGTCCAGCGGGAAGACCAGCGGGATGTGCGCCGCCACCCGCTCCGCCGTCGGGTCGTATTTGCGCCGCAGCGCGTCGATGCGCGCGGTGTCGAAGTCGAGGAAATGGACCAATGCGTGAAACAAATTAAATCTCTCGCAACTGGCTTAAGTGTACCTCAAATTTTATTTTTCCTCCCCCTCCTCCATGCACAGCAGCGCCCCGGTCGCCGTGCCGGTGCCCGGCAGGTGCGGCACGCGGATATCCGCCGCGTAGAACCCCGCCACCTCCGCCAGCACCCCCCGCAGCGAGTCCAGGTCCACCAGGTGCCCGCACACCACCACCGTCGCCAGCCCCTCGGCGCGCGCCGCGTTGATCGCCACCACCGCGATCACCTGCCCCACCAGCCGCACCAGCCCCGCCGCCACGTCCGCCGGCGCCAGCCCCACCGTCTCGCGCGCCAGCCGCCCGAAGTTCACCGCGTTGGCGTTGGCCGGCAGACGCCCCACCGAGCTGCCCACCACCTCAAACAGCGTCAGGTCAACCCGGTTGGCATCCCCCGCCTGCGCCAGCCGGTCAATCTCCAGCGGGTCGGCCGTGCCCAGCAGCAGCCGCCCCAGCCCCAGCAGCGTCCCCCCGCCCACCGCGCTGCCGGTCACGTGGGCGAACGCCCGCCCGCGCGCCGCCACCATCGCCGTGCCCGACCCCGCGCTGACCACCAGCGCCTCCTCCAGCCCCGAAAGGTGCTGCCCACCGCGCCCGATGGCGCTCATCTCGCTCACCTTGACCAACCGCACTCCACCACACTGCTCCGGCAGGCTGCGGTACTGCCCGCCGGTCACCGCGGCGCGCTCCACGCTGGCTCCGCGCTCGGCCAGCAGCGCCAGCATGCGCTCCACCTGCTCCAGCACCGGCAGCCGCATGGACGGCACGCAGGTGTACTCCAGCTCCTCCCCGCGGCGCAGGATGACATGTGTGTTGGTGATTCCCAGGTCAATGGCAGCATTCATGGTTGGTGGTCGGTTGTCAGTGGTCGGTTGTCGGTGGTTGTCAGCCGTCAGCTTTCAGCAGGAT
The DNA here is from genome assembly GCA_964496705.1 of uncultured Anaerolineaceae bacterium. Classification (GTDB taxonomy): domain Bacteria; phylum Chloroflexota; class Anaerolineae; order Anaerolineales; family Anaerolineaceae; genus CAZCBJ01. The sequence continues at coordinate 21,644 of CAZCBJ010000030.1, forward strand.
CGTTCCGTATTCCCAATTACTCATTGCGCACCACTGCTTACTTCTCACCCCTCACTCCTCACTCGTTACCCTTCTCCATCTCCTTCAAATACTTCTCGCGGTTTGCCGCGCGCGCCGTCTTGCCGGAGCTGGTCTTGGCGATCCAGCCCGGGCCGGTGATGTGCACATGCCGCAGCGCAATCGCCGAGCCGCGCGTCACGTTCTGGCGGATGGCGTTGGCAATCCGCTCGCGCTCCTCCTCCTGCGGGTTGTCCACCTCGGCCACGATGACCACGTCCTCGGTGCCGGCCTGCTCGTTGAAAACGCCGAAAGCCACCACCCGCCCCGGATGCACCCCCGGCGACTCCATCGCCAGCAGCTCCAGGTCCTGCGGGTACACGTTCTTGCCGCCCACAATGATGATGTCCTTCTTGCGCCCGCTGACGTACACCTCGCCGCCGGTCATGTAGCCCAGGTCGCCGGTCAGGTACCAGCCGTCGCGGAAGGCCTTCTCGGTCGCATCCGGGCGGTGGTAGTACTCGGTCAGCATGCACGCGCTGCGCAGCGCCACCTCGCCCACCCCGCGCTCGGGCAGCGTGCGCCCCTGCTCATCCACCACCTTGACCTCCGTCCCGGGGATGGGCGGACCGGCTGAGAGCATCTTGATCGTTGGGCGCTCCGCCGTGCAAGGGCGCGCCACGCGGTCGATCTGGAACGAATCGCGGTCGATCTCGTCCACCGTCACCGGCGCATCAATCCCGCCCTGTGTCACCGCGAAGACGTTCTCGGCCATCGCGTAGCAGGTGGTCAGCGCCTCATAGCGCAGCCCGTAAGCCTTGAAGCGCTCATAAAAGGCCTGGTGGCTGGCCCAGCGCATCGGCTCCGAGCAGTTGCTCACCGCCCGCCAGCTCGACAGGTCCACCCCCTCCAGGTCGCGCTCGCGGATTTTCTGCGCGCAGAAATTGTAGGCGAAGTTGGGCAGCCAGGAGAGCGTGCCCTTGTAGCGCGACACCGCCTGCAGCAGCTTGTAGGGCGCGCGCACCCACTCGAACGGCGACATCAGCACCAGCGGGATGCCCCACAGGATCGGCATCAGGAACCCGGCGATCAGCCCCATGTCGTGATACAGCGGCAGCCAGCTCACGATCACATCGTCCGCGCGCAGCGCCAGCGCGCGCGCGTAAGTCTCCAATTGATTGAACACTGCGGCATGCGACAGCGCCACCCCCTTCTGCAGCCCGGTTGTCCCCGACGAATGCTGCAGCAGGACGATATCCTCGGCTGCGCGCGCCATCCCGCCCAGCCGCTCAAAATCCGGCTCCAGCGGCTCGCCGACCGCGTCCGAGACGATCACCGCCCGCACCGAATCGCCCTCCTTCAGCGCCGCACGCACCTCGCCCTCGAACTCGCGGTAGGTGATCACCGCCTCCGGGCGGGTGATGCCCACCAGCGCGCTCAGGTCGGCGCGGTAGCGGTCAGGCAGCAACTTTTCGGTCAGAAATGGCATGATCGCAGGGATCGCCCCGCGCAGCACCGCGCCGAAGAAGGCGTAGATCAAATCGTAACCGTGCTGCAGGATCAGGATCACCACCTCGCCCGGCTGGATGCCGTGCGCCTCCAGCGCGCGCGCATAGGCCGCCGCGCCGCGCAGCAGCTCGCCGTAGGTCAGCGGATAGTCCGGCTTGCCGTGCTCCATCATGTGGATCGCCACCTGCTGCGGGTGACGCTGATACTGGCTGGAAAGCAGTTGTGGAAAAGTCTGCATGGCGCGGCTACTGGCGGGAACGGATCAGGTCAGCCAGTTGATTGAGCGTGTCGAACACGTCCGCGTTCAGCTCGGCGTCGTCAATGCGCACGCCGTACAGGTCTTCGACCATCAGCGCCACGTCCACCAGGCTGAATGAATCGATCAATCCACTCGAAATCAGCGCCTCATCCGGCTGGAGGCTGCGCCTGGGCTGCTTCAAAATTTTTTCCGCAATGTTCTGCCCCAGCGAGGTTACCAGGTCATCGGTCATACGTGCTCCTTGAAAAGAAATGGTGAGTTATTATTCGTGAATAATTCTAATGAGAGATAGGTGATGTGTTTGACCCTCCCGCAGGTTTCGAAACCTGCGGGAGGGTGGAAGAAGGTTGTCATCGTGAGAAGTGAGTGAGTAGGGGCGGGTCTGGTCAAGCGAATTTTCCCGTCGCTTGCAACCACCTCAGGCCAACCACCGCACCCCCGCCTGGCCAAGACCCGCCCTCCGTCTCGTCCATTGTCATTGCGAGGGCGCCAGCCCGAAGCAATCTCCTCTCCCCGCCCCCCCCCGCCACCCATCTGTTCAATTGTCAAAGTGCAAACCACGTCCGTCCATTCGCGGCAATCGTGCTGTCCTTCCCAACGCTACTTCACCCAGAACATGTTCGTCGTCACCAGCACATCCGCGTCTTCGAGGCCCATTGTACCATCCAGCAGGCGCATCTGCCGCGAAGCCACGTCGAACAGCTTGAAGCTCACCCGGTAGCCCCCGCCCTCCAATTGCACCGTCGAGCTGAGCAGCAGGCTGCCCCCGTCCGGCGCCCAGGTGACATGCGGGTTCAGCCCGGAGATGGGCGGAAATTCCTGAGTGCCCCAATTGGCCGGCGTCAGCACCACGTGGCGGATATCGAACCACTTCCCCGAATACTCACTGCGCGCCAGGATCAACAGCGACAGCTTTTGCCCGTCCGGCGACCAGGCGGTGTCCATCAGCCGGTAATCCGCCGCCGTCCCGCCCAGATTAATGCGCCGGTCCAGCTTGCGGTCCAGTGAAGCCACCGCCAACCCACCGCGCCCATCTTTGTCATACGCGGTGTAGGCCATCCAGCGCCCATCCGGCGAGAAGGTCGGGTTGTGCACCCCGCTCAGATCCAGCAGCCCCGCCTGCCACGCCCCGCTCGCCTCGCCCACCGTGCACACCCCATCGCCGGGGCAAACTCCGTTGGCGAACACATAGATGCCGTCCTCAGCCGTCGGGTACAGCTCCACCGGGTTGTCGCCCGGCCTGCTCAGCGCATCCCAAACTCCGCCCGCCGTATCCACGATCCACGCCGTGTTCTGGCTGCCGCCGTTGGTGATCACCACCAGGCGCTGGCCGCCCGGCTGCCACAGCGCCCCGCGCCGCCCGGCGTCAAAGAACTTGTCGCTCAGCAGCTGCGCCGCGCTCCCGTCCAGCGGGAGCAAGAAGAGCTGGCTGCCGCGGTTGGCCAGCATTTGCCTGCCGTCCGGCGAGACCGCTTGCAGGTCAAAGCCCTCGCCCAGCAGTTGCGTCATCGCGCCCGTCTGCGGCTCCACCGCAAACACGCCGAGATGCTCCAGTTGATCCTCGCGCCGCCGCGCCAGCCCAAAGACCAGCCGTCCCGACAGGTTATGCGGCTGGAGGGCCACCGGCGGCGTGCTGGTGGCCGCCACGGTTCGCGGCGTGGCGGTGGTCACCGCGGCAGGCAGCCCCACACCGCGCACACCGCGCCACACCGAATCCAACGCCTGCAGCGCGGTCAGCGAGCGCGTAGCCCAGGCATCTTCAGCCAGGTGGAAGCCGTCGTTGCGCAGCGGGTCCAGACCGCCGTTGGGCAGCGTCTGCGCCGCCGCCCAGAAATTCCACAGCGGCAGGTCGTATTCATAAGCCAGCCGCGCGGTGGCCAGATTCAGGCTGTGATCGCCCTCCACGTTGTCCGCCTTGGTCGAGAGGATCGGCACCACCCCGCGCGCCAGCGCGTAATCGATGATCGTGCGCATGTATTCCATGTAGCGTTCCGCGGTGCGCCCCTCCCACCACACCTCCAGGCTGATGATCGCGAAGCTGGGGCGGTGGATGCGGAACTCGCACACCAGCGGCGTCTCGCCCGGCTGGCAAGCCTGCGGGTCGGCCCACATCGGCGAAAGCACCGAGGCAGCGTTGAAGCCGCCCTTCACCGCGTAACCGTCGCGGATGAATGAACCCGCGAACCAGTCAATTGTCTCCTGCAGATAGGGCTGGTCGGCGGGTAGCCGGTAGCGGCCGGGGCGGTCGAAGTTGCCCATCAACGCCTCTTCGATGCTCTGGCAGTCGCCCACCTTGGAGAGAGCGCGCGGGTCGGCGCCCAGCGTCTGCCCCAGCTCGTAGACCTGGCGCGCGCGACTGGTCGCCTGCGGCACCATCGGCCACTCCATCCAGCGCTCCGGCGGCAGGCGCGTGTCGGGGGTCGCGCTGGCAGCGGCGGGCATCGCCGCGCCGGGCTGCGCCGTCTGCGATTGAAGGCGTCGGCCGAGAAGGTCCCGCGCGC
>CAZCBJ010000031.1:0-21582 GCA_964496705.1 uncultured Anaerolineaceae bacterium
CCCCGTCGAGGAGATCATCGCCATCTACCTGGGTGAGCTGAAAAAGCGCGCCGAGGCGCTGCTGCATGAGGAGATCGAGGGCGTCACACTGGGGCGTCCGGTGAGCTTCTCCAGCGACCCCAAACGCGACCGGCAGGCTGAGGATATCCTGCGCCAGGCGGCGCGCGAAGCGGGCTTCAAGCAGGTGGCGCTGGAATTTGAGCCGGTGGCGGCCGCGCTGTGGTACGAGATGAGCCTGCAGCGCCCGCAGACCGCGCTGATCTTTGACTTTGGCGGCGGCACGCTGGACATCACCATCATGCGCCTGGGCGACCCGCAGGACCGCAAAGTGTTCGCCAGCGGCGGCATCGGCATCGCCGGCAGCGATTTTGACCGCGCGATCATTGAAAAGCGCATGCTGACCCACTTCGGCTTGGGCAAGGTCAATCATGAGCTGGATTTGCTCGAGCTGGTCAATACCGTGTCGGATTGGATCGCGCTGCCTGAGCTGAGCACGCCGCGCGCCCGCCACCGCCTGGAAAAGGCCGCCCAGCAGGGCCTGGCTCCGGTGGAGATGCGCGCGCTCAAATCGCTGATCTTCAACGATCTGGCATTTTCCTTCTATAACATGGTCGAGAACGGCAAAATCAGCCTCTCCAGCCAGGGCGCGGTGGAGCTGCGCATGCGGGAACGCGAGATGGATATCTGGGAGCTGTACACGCGCAGCCAGTTCGAGGCCGACATCGCCCCCGCCGCGGTGCAGATTGAGCAGGTGCTGCTGGATACATTGGCCGAATCCGGCTTGGAGCCGGAGCAGATCGACGCGGTGGTCAAGACCGGCGGCTCCTCGAGCATTCCCCTGTTTTCAGAGATGCTGGGACGCATCTTCGGCGCCGAAAAACTGATCGCCTCCGACACCTTCAGCAGTGTGACCGCCGGGCTGGCGATTCGCGCGGCGATGTAACTCAGGTATAATTTTCCAATATCCCCCGTAAGGAGAAAGCCATGTTCCCACCTTCCATGCTCGCCCGCTTGTTCGTGCGCGGCAGCCTCAAGAACACCCCCACTGGTTATGAATTCAAGCTCAAGAACGTGATCGACTCAGGCACCCTCACCGGTCTGGGCACCTTCACCATGGATAACGCCACTGTGGACCCGTCCAAGGTGCTGCTCAAAGTTGGCGAAAAGGAAGTGCGCGGCGACCAGCTGGCCCGCGAGAACCCGCTGTTCGTGCGCGCTTACGCCGAGATCCTGATCAGCGTGGAGGGCGCTCCGCTGGCTGCCGGCGAGCACAGCCTCGCGCTGCAGGTTTCTGCGCGCGAAGCCGGCCGCCTGCAGTTCAACATCACCGAGCCGCTGGCGGAATAAGCCGCGATTTTTCCGCAGATCACGCAGATGCTCGCAGATTTATTATGGCAAAAATCTGCGCAATCTGCGGATTCTCTTCTTAGGCTTTGGCTATCAACTGCAGCCGCGCCTCCAGAACCGTTTCGATCTCGGCGCGGTCGAGCAGCAGCGGGTGGTACACGTTGTTGAACCAATCAGAAATGCCGTCAGCGAAATGCGCGCTGGTGGGATGACCGGATTGACCGGGCGCCACCTGGCTGAGCGCGTGCCCGGGGTCGGCCAGGTCGATGATGAAGCGGAAGGGCGGGCCGGTGATGTTGTCGTGTTTGAAGCTGCCCATGTTGCTCCAGGAGGCGCAGACGGTGGTGCCGTCGCCGCTGATGGGGAACGGCCCCAGGTTGAAGACGCGGTCCAGCGGTTTCTGCGCTCCCAGCACATGCCCAAAGGTCAGTTGGTGCAGCGCGCCCCAGCGCCAGGCTTGCATATCAGCGCCCAGCTCCTGGCTGAGCCAGTCCAGCGACTGCCCCAGAGCCAGCAGCAGAACCTCGTCGCGGTCCTCAGCGCCGCCCAGGTTCCACCACGCCGAATCGGGGGACTGCAGCAGCACCCCCAGCCAGTCCAGGTTGTGTTCCGGCCACAGCCCGGGGAAAAGCCCCGCGCCGCGCACGCGCTCGGAGAGGCTGCCGGTCCTTGCCAACAGCAGCTCCAGCACCTTGCGCAGCAGCACTTCGTAGAGCGCGGCAGCCGGGCTGTCGGCATCCAGCTGCCCGTCCCATTCCGCCATCAGGCGCACCGCTGCCGCCGGGCGTGCATCGTCTGTGCGCAATTTACCCGTGTAGTGGGCCAGCTGGCGGGCGGAGAGCGACACCAGGTCGGATTGCATCCGGCGCACATAAGCGGTGTCAACCTGTTCCGCCGCTTCGATCAGCTCGGTGATGCGCCCGGCGCGGCTGCCGTTGATGTAATCAATGCTCAGGAAGTGGGGGTATTCCGGGCCGTTGACCGCGTTGTTGGCGGTGACGATGAAGCCGCGCGGGGGGTTATGCAGGAACGGCAATTCATCGAAGGGGATGGTGCCCACCCATTCAAATTCGCCCGTCCAGCCGGGTGAGGGCAGGCTGCCGTTGCCTTTGGCGCGCACCGGCACATTGCCCGGCAGCAGGTAGGCGATGTTGCCCTGTCGGTCAGCCAGCACTACGTTCTGGATCGGGCAGCCCCAGCGGCGCATCGCCTCGCGCATTTCCAGGCAGGTTCGCGCCCGCAAACCGGCGAAGAAGGTTTCGATAGTGTGGTCAGGCTCCAGCGCCGTCCAGCGCAGCGCATAGGGTGGTTCTGGTGCAATGCTCTGCAGCAGAGCGCGGTTGATCACCGGCCCGTGGTGGGTGACCACGACTTCTTCCACCACCGGCGGTTTACCCTTGACCCTGATCTCTTCGCGGCGCACTTCGGCGGGCAGCCACTCGCCGCGGAATTCGTATTCCACCCGCCCATCCGCCCTGCGCAGATGCTCCTCGTAGAGGTCCTGCACATCTGTAAAACCGTTGGTGTAGCCCCAGGCAACCTCGCCGTTGTGCCCGGCCACCACCAACGGAACGCCGGGCAGGCTGGCGCCGGCGAGGGTGACGCCCGCGGCGCAGAGGGTGTTGAGATACCAGATGGCCGGATTGGTCAGGCTGAGGTGCATGTCGTTGGCCAAAATGGGCTTGCCCGAGGCGGAGCGCGCTGCGCCGATCACCCAGTTGTTGCTGCCCACGCCGTTGAAAGCGCCCGGCCCGGCCCAGGTGCGCGCAGCGCTGGCCAGCGCGCTGCCGGCTTTGGCGGCGTCCAGAATGAACGGCCAATTCTGGGTCAGGTCGACCTCTAGCCCGGCGGCCTGCATGGCGCCCATCTGCGCCTGCAATTGACCGCGCAGCAGCTCGCTTTCCCAGTTGACCGACAGCGTCCAGCACATCAGCTTGACCCAGGCCAGGATGTCGGCCTTCTGCCAGGGCTCAGGCCGGTAGCCCAGCAGGCTGAATTCCACAGGCAATTTACCTTTTTCGATCCAGGCGTTGACCCCGGCGCAGTACGTCTCCAGCAGCGGCTGGAATTCATCGGCCGCCATATCAGCCTCACGCTGCGCCACCGCGTACATGCCCAGCGTGCGCATGGCGATGTCGGCCTGCAGACCCGCCTCGCCGAGAACCTCAGACAGCCGCCCGGCGCACACCCGCCGGTTGAAATCCATTTGCCACAAACGCTCCTGAGCGTGGGTGAAGCCCTGGGCAAACAACGCGTCTTCCAGATGGTCGGCGAAGATGTGGGCGATCCCCCAGCGGTCGCGCAGCACTTCGGCGCTGCCCTTCAATCCATTGAGTTTCAGGCTGCCGGCGGTCTGCGGCAGGCTCAGGCGGCTGATCAGGCGAATTCCAGCCGGCAAGACTGCGTTCACAATCGGCTCAAGAATGGACATGCTCAACTCCTCCTTCAATGATCCAGGTGCATGAAGCTCTCAGTGCGCAAGGCGTTGGTTTCAGCCGGTTTTTCGGCGCGCCGGTGACATCGCTGTGATTTTTATTCGTAGCGCACGTTGATATTGGTGGTTTTGGCATCCAACTGGACGCCCTGCACCACCAGCTTTTTCCCGCTGGCTGAGCCGGTGAACACCATGCTGAACAGGTTATCCATGACCACCGTCACCTGCGGCTCTTCGGTCAAGCCGCGGCTGGTCAGCGTATCGCGCACCCATTGGGCTGCCTCGCTGATGGGCATGGAGGTCTGGTAGTTGACCACCGCGCCCGCTCCCTCACCCATCACCATCAGGCTGGCGGCATCCTCCGGCACGGGGAATTCCTCGGGATATTCACCGCTGCCGAGGCTGAAAGGCAGGTCGCCAGGGGTGGGTTCGGCATCCCCGCCCTGATGGGAGGATTTGTTCTTATCCTTGTTCTGCCCGGGAGCCAGCTCCTTGCCCTTGCCTTCATCCTTCTCTTGATCCGCATCCCCGCCCTGCTCCATCTTTTCAACCTGTTTTTCAACCTCTTTTTTCAGATCGGGGGCTTTGGGTTTGAAGCTGTTCAGGTTGCAGGCCAGCATCAGGCTGGCAACTAGCAGAATCACCACCACGCGCAAGATCTTTTTCTTCATCGTCTTCTCCTTGAACACCAATATTATACGGTCGTTTTGATTGAAAAGTGCTCACCACCTGACCCGGCTGGAGTACAATATCTGCACTTTTACCCATGCGAGGTCAGCCATCATGCCCATTCGCCGCCTGTCACTGGCGCTGATCGTCCTGCTGCTCTTGTCCCTCAGTCTGCTGTCCTGCGGGGCTGAGGTTGAGGATGCAACCGCCACGCCCCTGCGCACCGCCGCTTCCGCCACCCCTCAGGCAGCCCGGGAGGGCATGACCGTTTATTTCAGCGATCCGGCTGCGCCGGGCGCGGAAGCGCGCAGCGGTGGGTTGGACGAGGTGTTGATCGCGGCGATTGACGACGCACGGCAAAGCATTGATCTGGCCATGTACAACATCAGCCTGCAGAAGGTGGCGGATGCGCTGCTGCGCGCCGCGCAGCGCGGTGTGCGCGTGCGCATGGTGATCGAATCGGAAGCCCTGGACGGCAGGGTGCCGCAAAGGCTCAAGGACAGCGGGTTGATTGAAATCATCGGCGACCGGCGCGAGGGCCTGATGCACAACAAGTACATGGTGATTGACGAGCGCACGGTGTGGACCGGCTCGCTGAATTACACGGTCAGCGGAACGTACGATGACAACAACAACCTGGTGCGCATTCAATCCGCGCCGCTGGCCGAGGATTACCGCGCCGACTTCGAAGCCATGTTCAACGATGACCTGTTCGGGTATGAGAAGAACGAGCGCATTCCTCATCCGCAGGTGACGATCGACGGGCAGGCGATGCGGGTATACTTCTCGCCCGGCGGCGGGGCAGGCGAGGCGCTGGTTGAACTGGTGCAAAGGGCGCAGCGCAGCGTCCACTTTCTGGCTTACAACCTCACCCGGGATGACCTGACCGCAGCGCTGCTGGAGGCCGACCGGCGCGGGGTGGAGGTGCGCGGGGTGTTCGACGCCAAAATGGCCGCAGAGAGCAGCGGCCACGATTATGAGAAGCTGCGCAAAGCCCGACTGGTGGTGCGCCTGGACGGCGGCAAGGGCCTGATGCACCACAAGGTGATCATCGTGGACCGGCGTTGGGTGGTTTTTGGTTCGTACAATTTCACCGCCAGCGCGGAGAAGAAGAACAACGAAAACCTGCTGATCGTGGACAGCCCGCGGCTGGCGGAAAGCTTTTACGAAGAGTTTGAGAAGCTGTATAATCTGGCTAAGAAATAAACTATCATCTACCCCGTGATCTTCTCCCGCAGCCTCGAGCCTGCGGTAAGATCAAACCCTCTCCCATCCCCCCAAACTGCATCGGAGGTCCCATGCCCCAAGCCCTGCGCGATTTACCCGTACTGGATTGCCACATCCACTACGCCCACCCCGACCTGATGCCCGGCCTGATTCACGAATTGGACGCCAACCGGGTGGGCAAGTTCAACATCGTCTGCACCCCTCACCGCCAGCGCCTCAGCCTGGTGCCGGACGCGCTGCACCTCAAAGCCCACCATCCCGGGCGCGTCTACGTCTTCGGCGGGCTGGATATCTCGGCGCTGTTCATCGCCCCCGACACCTGCGGCGAGTATTTCGCCTGGTATGTGGATGCGCTGGTTGAAATGGGCTGCGATGGGGTCAAGATGATCGAGGGCAAACCCGACATGCGCAAGACCATGCCGGTGCCGGATTTCGACAGCCCGGCTTACGCGCCTTACTGGGCCAGGATGGAGGAGACCGGCATGCCGCTGATCTTTCACGTCAACGACCCTGAGGAGTTTTGGGATGCAAGCAAGGTCCCGGACTGGGCCAAGCAGGCCGGTTGGTTCTACGGCGACGGCACCTATATCCACAACGAAGCCCAGTACACCCAGGTGCTCAACGTGGTGGAGCGCCATCCCGGGCTGAAGGTCATCTTCGCCCACTTCTTCTTCCTCTCCGCGCAGCTCGAGCGCCTGGGCGGCTATCTTGACCGCTTCCCCAACATGCACGTCGACCTCACCCCGGGGATCGAGATGTATTTCAACTTTGCCCGTGACCCGCAGCAGACGCGCGATTTTTTCCTGCGCTATCAGGATCGCATTCTGCTGGGCACCGACATCGGCGCCAAGGCGCTGCTGGGCGCGCCCGGCGAGGGGATTGACCCCGGCGACAGCGCCATCCGCGTGGAGCTGACGCGCAGCTTCCTGGAGAAAGACGGTGAATTTTTTCTAGATTCATCCCGCGGCTACCTGCTGGGCAAGTTCGGCGCGCCCTTCCAGGGCATCGGGCTGCCCGTGGAAACGCTGGAAAAAATTTATCACGCCAACTTTGAGCGCCTGGCCGGGCAGCAGCCGCGCGCGGTCAACCCTGCGGCGGTGATATCCGAATGCGAGCGCCTGATCGGCGTCATCCCCATGCTGGGCGCCGATCAGGCGGGCATCGCCACCGATACCAGCGTGGCGCAGCAGGTCAAGGCTTATTTCGAGAACCAGCTCTGAGCATTTTCAGGAGGATAAGATGAAAACGATTAAGAAGTGGCAGGAACCGTTTTACGCCATCGGGGGCTTTGGGCCGGGCTTCATGTACCAGGTGGTGCTGACCTACCTGTTGTACTACTACCGCCCCGCCCAGGCGCGCATCGAAGCCGGCGCGCTGGTGCTGGCTCCGGCCGCCGCCTATGCCGCCGCGATGCTCATCGCGCGCATCCTGGACGGCGTGGTGGATATCCCCATCGCTGCATGGACCGACAATCTGAAGAGCCGCTGGGGGCGGCGGCGCCCGATGATCCTGATCGGCATCATCCCGCTGATCATCTGCTTTGTACTGCTGTGGTTCCCGCCGGTGGTCGGAGAAAACCTGGGGCCCGACGGACACTGGGCTAACGCGGTGTACATTGCGGTGATCAGCTCGCTGTATTTCTTCTTCCAGACCTTTGTCATCGTGCCTTATCTGGCGGCGCTCTCCGAAATCGTGCCGGATGAGCAGTCGCGCGTGCGCGTGGCCAGCTGGCAGACCTTTTTCAACACCGGCAGCTATGTGCTGGCTTTTGTTGTCGCGCCGATTCTGTTTAGCACGTTCGGCGTGCGCGGCACGGCGATGATGCTGCTGCCCAGCTTCATCACCATCATCGGCCCGCTTTTGGTGATCAAGGAAGGCTCGTCCACCGGCGGTGATCAAGCACCCGCCGCCCGCGACGTGCCGCTGTGGCAGAGCATCAAGATGACCCTGGCCAACCGCACCTTCCAGATTTACATCCTGGGCGTGGCCACTTTCTACTTCGGTCTGCAGTTCTTCCTGGGCGGCATCGCCTTCATGGGCGCCGACATGATGGGCATCTCGGATGCGCAGCTGGGTCTGATGAACGCGGCTGCCTTTGCGCCGGTGCCGCTGATGCTGATCCTCTTCAACCTGATCGCGCGCCGCAAAGGAGCCAAATATGCCTTCCGCGCCGCGCTGCTGGTGTTCGCGGTGGCCATGCTGCTCTTCCCGCTCGGCTGGCAGAAGCTGAACCTGCCCATCGCGCCGCTGTTGGTGGGCATCATCGCCGGGGCGATCGGCAGCTTTTCGATTGGCGCGTTCTTCACCATTCCTTATGCCTTTCCCGCGCATATCGCCGCGGTGGAAGCCGCCCAGACCGGCAAGGACCGCGCCGGGATGTACTTTGCCGTGCAGGGGCTGATCAACCAGTTCGTCGGCTCGCTGGCGGGATCGGCGCTGGCGCTGCTGCTGGCCTGGCAGTACGGCGTGGTGGCGGTGGGGCCGATCGTGGCGGTGATGATGGTGCTGGCTTTCTTCTTCTTCGCCGGTTACCCGTTGGGTCAGCCGCCAGGGAAGAAATAAACTTGGGATTTGCTTTGCATATTAAAGTTGGGTTGAGCACTCCATCAAACACCTGATTGCTACACGATACCCAAGTGAAATGCAACCCTCCTAATTGCGTTGGGTCTCGTCTACAGATTGCGTTAGCAGTGGTGGGGCGGGTGTAATTTCGGCTTGGGAGCAAGATTCAGCTTGGGGGTAGAAAAAAAACAAAAATGCCGCAGAATCCCCACTGTCTGCTGCACGTTGTTTTGGTCTAGTTTTGATTTGTATGGGCTTTTGCCAGTTTTTAGTTTTTTAAGGAAGTGACTATATACGGTCACATCCTTTGATTTTGTATCTTTATAATCCTCTTCATTATGAAAAACATTGTAGGAAAAAACATAAAAGAAATTCGAGAAAAGGCAGGAATAACTCAAGAACAACTAGCAATCCGACTTGAAATGGCTGGATGGCGTATCGACAGATTCCTTATCTCGAAAATTGAACGAGGCGAAAGACAAGTAATTGACATTGAAGTTCAATTATTTGCAAAAGCTCTTGAAGTTTCAATTAACTCTTTGTTCAGGATGGAAAAATGACAGAACCAACTTTGAAAAAATATCCTGCTGAAATTTTTGGTTATCCATACTCGGTTATAAACACAGAAGTCAATAAAAATAGGGCTGAACAACATTGCCCATTTCTAAATGACGTTTGTAAGAAGCCACGAAAAAGTGAACCACATATAAAAGTTGGTATTTGCTCGGTTGGCTATAAAGGCAATCATTCGGATAAGCATGTACCTGTAATTATCTGCCCACATAGATTTGAGATATCTGTTGTAAAGAAAACTATAAAGGAAAATTATTTTCCTGACGCAAACGAAAATGATATTTTGTGGGTGCCCGAAGTTCATTTAAACCAAACTGCTGGCTTTTTTGATTATGTTGCGGCTTTGGTTGACCGAACCAATGAGCCCGCAAAGGTTATTGATTTTGTTTGTGTGGAACTTCAAGCGGCTGGAACTACGGGAACGCCTTGGGATGCTTTTCAGGAGCATAAAAAGAACGGAAAGTTTTCCAAAGACACCTATAATTTTGGCATTAACTGGGCAAATGAATTTGCTAAAACCATGATGCAACAAGCCTATAAAAAGGGGCTGATTGTTAGCCGGTGGAAAAAGAAATTAGTTTTTGTTATTCAGGATATTGGCTTGCGATATTTAGAGCAAAATTACGATGTGTCTGGTTTACATGAGCCGAAGGAAACGGATTACATTGATTTTTGTACTTTAGATATGGTTTGGAACGACAATAATAATGCTTGGGAACTCAAATTTGCCAGGCTGGTTAGCACTAACGAAGATGGCGTACGAAAGATGCTCGGCGGTGTGAACGAGGAAGATTACCCAACTGTTCAGCAATTAATCAAACGGATTTCTGAAAAGAGTGGCGGCCATCACGTAACTCCACCGTCAGATACCTAATCCAGGCTGTTTTAGCAGTTGATTCGCTAATCTTCTCTCTGCTAACTTAACATATTCTTTACTTATCTCAATCGCAATGCCTTTGCGATTGAGTTTTAACGCTGCAACTACTGTACTTGCGATGCCGCCAAATGGATCAAGCACAATGCCGCCGATAGGACAAGTAGCCTTAATTGGAATTTCAAGTAATTCGGGTGGAAACACGGCGTAATGAGATTCAGTTCTGTCGTTTACGTTATCTTCTGGGGCTATTCTCCAAATGTCAGTGGGCATAAAGCCATTAGATTTACTTTTTAAAATAAAAAAACCTTTTTGCTCAAGTTCCTTTGCTCTTCCTGATACGCCGTTTTTATTAGAGTGATAAGTTCGCTGAACGCCGCGAATCGTCATTCTAAAGTCAATAACTTCCCCATCTCGTATTTGTTGTAAAACCTCACATAATGCGATAAGGGCAGCTTGTTTTTCTTGGTCTGTTAAAGCCGTTGATTCTCGAATTTGCTTTTTATATTTTCTGCCTGAAACACCTGTAGCAGAAATTGTGGTATTTTCATCAATTTTTGGCTTTAGGCGGTGCTTGTTCAAAACTTGTTCGGCGTCAAAGTAATATTTTCGACTTTTTACAAAATGAAAGAAATGCTCGTAACTATTTCTAAACCTATCGGTTACAGGTTGAGAACCTTTCATTTTTTCCCATATAATATCATCTCGTAAAATCCATCTGTTATCTTGAAGGGCTATTGCTACTCGCCAAGGTATACCCATAAGATTTTTATTCAAATATTTATCACCTATATTGAGCCAAAATGAGCCTTCTGGTTTTAATACCCGATAAACTTGGTTAAATATTTCCACTAAGTTACAAACATATTCTTGCGGCTCTTTTTCTTCTCCAATTACTCTACCAGCGTTCGGATTGTCTCCCATTTCATATTCACGAAGTTGCCAATATGGAGGGGATGTGATAACGCAATCAACACAATTATCTGGAAAATCTGCTAAAACGGTTTTGCTATCACCCAATAATAAACAAAAGTTTGAATTTCCGTTAATTACGCTTTTTATCAATTCCGTGTTTGTCATTTTGCTCCATATCTCCTATGAAGTGTAGAAATTATACCCTTATCTTTGCAGGAAAGGGGCTGATACTAAAATAACCGTCAGAACTTAATCTCACGCTTCCCCCAACCTACATGACCGCTACATAACCACCTGCGCCAGCGCGGCATAACCCCGCGCCGCGCGCAGCAATTCCTCCACCGCCAGGTGCTCGTCCACCGCGTGCGCCTGGCGGATGTCGCCGGGGCCAAAGACCACCGCCGGGACGCCGCGCACACCGGCAGTGTATGAAGCGTTGGTGCAATAGGGGATCGCCACCAGCGCGGGCTGGATGCCCACCCCGCGCAGTGCATCCGCGCAGGACTGCACCAATTCAGAGTCTTTACCGGTCAGCCAGGCGGGATGGAAATCGCTCAGGGTGAAGGATTTGCCGGTATAGCTGGTGTAGGTGACCACGTCCATCGCCACCGTCACCCCCGGCAGGTCGGCCAACAGCGCGCGGCATTCGCCCAGCACGCTCTCCTCGCTCTCGCCGCGCATCAGCCGCCGGTCCACGGTCAGCAGAATTTCATCCGGCACGATTGACGTGCTGGGGTAGGGGCTGCTGATCACCTGGATGGGCGCCTGGATGCCCGTGCCGATGGCATCCTCTTGGGGCAGGGGTTGGCGCTGCAGCCGCTCGAGCAGGGGCGCCAGGCGGTAGACGGCGTTGCCGGACTGGTCGTCGGCGGATGAATGCGCCGCCTGCCCGCGCACGCGGAACAGCAGGCGCGCCCGCCCGCGCTGGCCGTAGCCCAGATTGCAGCCGGTCGGCTCGCCGATGATGACCCTGTCCGGTTGGAGCGCATCGGCGGCCTGGGCCAACCCAATCCCCTCGTAGATTTCCTCACCCACGCTGGCCACCACATAGCGCGTCCCATGCAAGCTGGCGCGCTCGATCCTGGCCAGAGCGCAGATCATCGCCGCCAGGCTTCCCTTGTTATCGGCTGCGCCGCGCCCCCACACCGCGCCTTCGCTCAGTGTGGCGCTGAAGGGTGGGAAGCGCCAGGCCTCGGGCGTGGTGGCGGTGACCACATCAATATGTGCGTCAAAGATCACTCGCGGGCCGGGCAGTCGTCCATGGATCGCGCCGATCAGGTTGCCAGTCTCGTCGCAACCCACCTCGTCGAAACCCAGCGCGCGCATCGCTTCAGCCGCCAGCGCGATTGCCCCGCCTTCCTGACCGGAGAAACTCGCCTGGCGCACCAATTTTTGCAGCAATTCGATGATGCTTGACTCATTCATAACGTCTCCTCGGCTTTAATCGCAGATAGCGCAGATGGGCGCAGATAAATAAAGATCACCTGCGAATCATCTGCGTCATCTGCGGATTCTGTTCCGCCTTCATGATATTAATATGCACCCCGGCACGGGGCAGACCTGGGCGCACAGCCCGCAGCCCACGCACAACTCCTCGTCCACCTCCACGCGCCGGTCGGGGTGGAAGCGGATGGCCACATGCCCGCCGTCGGCGCAGGCCACGTGGCACAGCCCGCAGCGGATGCAGGCCTGCGGGTCAATCCGCGAGACCACCTTCACGCCGTGGGGCAACTGCTCATGTTCCACCAGCCGGGACAGCGCCAGCCCGACCACCTCAGCCGGTGAGGCATACCCGTTGGCTTCCAGCCAGCGCGCCAGTCCATCGCACAATCCGCGGATGACGCCGTAACCGCGCTGCATCACCGCCGTGCAAACCTGCAGGGTGCGCGCGCCGAGCAGCAGAAAATCGAGCGCGTCGCGCCAGTCGTAGATGCCGCCCACCCCGGAGATGGGCAGGTCCACCGCCCCGGCCAGGTCGGCCACACAGCGCAGCGCCACCGGCTTGATCGCCCGCCCCGAATAACCCCCGCGCGAGCCGTACCCCTGCACGCTGGGCAGCGGAGAGCCCGTCCCGCGCTCCACGCCGAGAATGCCCTCCACCGAATCAATCGCGCACAGCGCCGCGCCGCCGCCGCGCTGCACCGCCCGGGCGATGCTGACCAGGTCGGTGACCATCGGATTGAGCTTGACATACACCGGCACGCGCCGCGTGGACTCCACCGCCCAACGGGTGACCTTCTCGGTCAGGTGCGGGTCCTGGCTGATCATCCAGCCCTGGGTTTCCTCGCCCTCCAGCGCCGCGCCCTGCGGGCAGGCGATGCTGGCTTCGATCATGTCCACGCCGGCCTGCTCGGCGATCTGCACCAGCCGCCGCCACTCGTCGCGGGTGTGCGCCATCAAGCTGGCGATGACGATGTGCTGCGGAAAGCGCTGCTTGAGCCAGCGCACGTCCTCGGCTTTGGACTCCATGCGCTGCTCCGAGATCAGGTCAATGTTGTGCAGTCCAAGCATGCCCGGGCCGGGATTCAAGCTGGCGATGATCGGGTAAGCGATGGATACTTCTTCATCTTCCAGCGCGGCGGTTTTCAACACCGCCCCCGCCCAGCCCGCTTCAAAGCCGCGCGCCACCATCTCGCGCTTGTCGGTGGAAGGCGCAGCCGCCAGGATGAAGGGATTGAGAAATGGGATGCCGCAGAAATCAAGCGACAGGTCAGTCATGCGCGCCTCCTTCTTCGCCCAGCCAGGCGTCAATTTCGGCCGCGGCGGCTTTACCGGCTGCCAGGCAAGCCACGATGGTCGATCCGCCGCTGACCGCCTCGCCGGCGGCGAACACTTTGCGCACGGCGCTGCGGCTGGAGCCGGGAGAGGTCTGGATCAAACCGCCGCTGAGCGGCAGCCCGAAAGCCGCGGCGCTCTCCGCTTCCAGCGCCTGCCCCAGCGCCAGCACCAGCCCATCGCAAGCCAGCTCGTAGGGCGGTTGGGCTGGGTCAGGCTCCACCCAGCGCCGCCCGCCCGCCATCTGACTGCTGAAGCGCATCGGCTGGACGCGCAGCCCGCTCAGGCGGCCGCCGCGGCTCAGCGCCTCCTGCGCCACGCTCAGCCAGCGGAACTCCACGCCCAGCTGGCAGGCTTCAAGATATTCCGATTCCCAGCCCGGCATCTCGTCCTTGCTGCGGCGGTACAGCACGATCACCTGCGCGCCGCCGCGCCGCGCGACCACGGCCGCGTCCAGCGCCACGTTGCCCGCGCCGATCACCACCACGCGCTGGCCGAGGTTCAGCGGCTCTGCGCGCCGCGCTGATGCCAGCAGGTCCAACGCCTGGTGCACACCCGCTGCGGGCAGCCCCGCCAACTGCATGTCTTGCGCCCCGCTCATCCCCGCAGCCAGGAAGACCGCGTCGTAATCGGCCAGCATCCTCTGTGCCAGCAGCGCATCAACCGCCTGGTTGAAGTTGAATTGGATGCCGCTGGCCAGCAGGCGGCTCAAGTCCAGCGCAACCGCCTCGCCCGGCAGGCGGTGGGCGGGGATCACCCGGCTGACCATCCCGCCGGCTTCGCCGCGCCGCTCAAAGACATGCACCGTGTGACCGCGGCGGTGCAGCTCCACCGCGCAGCCCAGCCCGGCTGGCCCGGCGCCCACCACCGCCGCTGTGCCCGCCCGCATGGGGTGGGCGCGCGGCTCAAACGGTTCCGGCGGCTGCCAGGCGGCGGTGACGTGGGCCTGCAGCGCGCCGATGCGCACGGCAGGCTGACCCAATCCGGGCAGCACGCAGGCGCCCTCACACAGCACGCTGGTGGGGCAGGCGTTACCGCACACCTGGCCCAGCGCGCAGGCGCCGTAGATCAGCTCGCTGGCTCCCGCCAGGTTCTCTTCGCGAAAGCGCTGGATGAAGCCGGGCACGTCGACATGCACCGGGCAGGTCGATGCGCAGGGCGCCTGGTGGCAGCCCAGGCAGCGCCCCGCCTCCACCAGCGCCTGACCGTGGGTCAAGCTTGAAGTTGTTCGCAGCATGGCTTATCCTGAACCCTCGAAATATTCATAGAATATGATTGCATCCCGTCCGTTCCGATCAGAGCGTTCGCCTGAGCAGTTGCCCGCATGGTTTGCCCGCCGCCAGTTGCCCACCGCGCACCGCCACCTGACCGCGCAGCACGGTGGCCACCGGGCGGCCGTTCACCCGCCAGCCCTCGGCGGGGTGGCAGTCGCTGCGGCTGTGCAGCTCCGCCGCGCGCAGCGTCCAGGTCTGGCTGGGATCGAACAGCACCAGGTCGGCATCCGACCCGGGCGCCAGCACGCCCTTGCGCGGGAAAAGGCCAAAGGCGCGCGCCGGTCCCTCGGACCAGACCTGTGCCAGGCGCTCGAGCGAGAGCTTCCCACCGGGCACCCCGGCGCTGTACACCAGCGCCAGGCGCGTCTCCACACCGCTCATCCCGCCCGGCACGCGCGAGAAATCGCTCAGATCGGCTTCTTTCTGGGCGCGGGTGTAGGGGCAGTGGTCGGTGGCCAGCGTGCTGATCTCCCCGGACTGCAGCGCGCGCCACAGCCCATCCTGATCCTCCCGCGACTTGATCGAAGGAGCGCACACCAGGCTGGCAGCCTGCGCCGGGTTGCCGCGGTAATCCTCCGCAGTGAACAGCAGATAATGCGGGCAGGTCTCGCCGCTGACCGGACGCCCGGCGCGCCGGGCAGCGCCCACCAGCTCCGCGCCGCTCGCCGTGCTGATATGATGGACGTGCAGCCGGGCGCCGCATTCGGCCTGGAAAGCCAGCACGCGGCGAACAGCGGATTCCTCGCACGCCGCCGGGCGCGCCTGCGGATAGTATTCCAATCCGCGCTGCCCGCCAGCCAGCAGGCGGGCCGTCTCGGCGTCCGCCAGCGGTCCGTCCTCGGCATGCGCGCTGACCATCCCGCCCGCGGCGGCGGCAGCGCGCAGCACCGCGCGCAGCTCGTCATCCTTCAGGCGGAATCCCTCATAAGCCATGAAAACCTTGAAGCTGGGAAAGCCGCGCCGCACCATTTCGGGAATTTCGGCGATCTTGCTGGCTGTATCGCCGCGAATATTGAGATGAAAGGCATGATCCACCCAGGCCGCGCCGGACGCCTCTTGCAGCTTGCCGTCCAGCGCCTCCGCCAGGCTTTGCGTTTCGCCGGGGATGACGAAATCGATCAGCGTGGTCGTCCCGCCGTGCAGCGCGGCCAGCGTGCCGCTGGCGATGTCGTCGCTGGAGATGTGGCTGCCGGTCGGCCAGGGGAGGTGCACATGCACATCCACCCCGCCCGGCAGCACCAGCAGCCCGCGCGCGTCCAGCACCTCGGCTCCCGGCGCGCGCAGTTCGGTTCCCACGGCGCGGATGATGCCATCTTCGGCCAGCAAGTCCGCCGTGAAGCGCAACCCGCCGCTCACAATGGTTCCGCCTGCCACCAGCAATTGATGCATGTTCACCTCCGGTGGCCCAATTTTACCGGAAGATCGGAGGAAAATGCCGTCCAGATGAAGAAACAGACGGGCTTTCTTTTTTGGTTTGGTCCCATTCAAAAAGTGACACAACGATCATGCGCTCGCAACTGACCGTTAAAAAAGCGCGCATTGACAGTTGGCTATTTTTCCTCTATCATACACGCATCCAATGGGACTTAATTGAATATCCCACCATCGTCTGGCAGCGGAAAGCAAGAGCCAGCCGCAGCCGGAGCAGCCCCCCTGGCTCTTTTCGCCTATTAAGGAGAAGCGCATGAAATCCAAGTTCGTTTTCACCCTGATCATGGTTGCGGCGCTGCTGGCCGGGCTGGTCTTTCCCGGTCAGACTGTGCGCGCCGAGGCGCCGCCACCGCCCGCGGACGGCGGCGCTCCGCCCGCGGTTTCAAAAACAGCGCCCAGCGCGCCTGAAGAACCCGCGGAGGAGAACGACCGCAGAGATCAACCACCCTCTCCGCCGCGCAGCGCGCCCGACGCGGTGTCCGGCGCTGTGCAGGGCGTTTTCCGCACCGACGGCGCGCTGACCGACCTCAACGGCAACCCGGTGCCGCTGGCCTCCGAGCTGGCCAAAGCCATGCTGGCCAACGGAATCTACATCTGCCCGGCAGGCGTGCTGCCCACCCAGATGGGCGGCAGCGGCGTGGGCTGCAAGGATACTGCGCTGACCACCGGCCTGCCTTTCGCCAGCCTGACCGCGGCCATCAATGACGCGCGCGTGATGCCCGGCTGGACGGTGGCGGCGCTGGCCAACAACTACACCGACCCGGGCGGATTGACCATCGACAAGCCCATCCAGGTGGTCGGCGAAATTGCATATTCCACCATCATTAAAAACGCTGTGCGCATCAGCAAGCCCAACGTGACGCTCAAAGATTTCACCGTCGAAGGTAGAATCTCATCTGACAACCTGAATGGGCCGGTGACGCTGGAGAATTTGCGGGTCCTGGCAGGCGCAGAAACCGCGATTTTTATCGACAACCAGAACGGCAATGTCACCCTGCGCGGGGTCAGTGCCAACAATAACGCTGTTGGCGCGATTATTTTTATGAATCCCACCGGCCCGGGCACGATCAACATCGTCAACAGCACCTTTAACAATTGTACAACCGATTCGCCCTCCTCCTGCCTTTATATCGTCACCCAGGGGCCGGTCAAGTTGGAAAATGTCAGCGCCAATGGCAATCTGAAAGGCAGCGGCGCATCCATCTTTTTCGGGAAAAGCCTGACCATTAAGAACGGCGCATTTACCGACAACAAGAACAACAGCTCTGGCGAGGGCTACGGCTTGCGCATTGTGGACCAGACCACCATGGGCGCCGGGTTGGTAACCATCAACAACTTGAGTGCCAGAAACAACGACCGAACGGGACTTAGGATCGAAGCCAGGGGTAATATCAATCTTACAAATACAACACTGCTTGAAAATAAAGAGTACGGGGTGGATATCTTACCGGCAGACGGCGCAGTGGGCGGATTAAGTATGAATGGCGTGATTGCCTGGGGAAATACCCTGGGCGGTGTGTTTGCGCGAGTCAAAAGCGCCGGCCCGGTCAATATTCAGAACAGCCGCTTCAACAAGAACACCGGCATCGGGTTGAACCTAACGGCCGGCGGCACGCTGACCCTGAAGAATGTGACCGCAGTCAAAAACACCGGCGGCGGTGCAGACGGGCTGCGCCTGGACAACACGGCGTATGCCACCGCGCCGCGCACAGTTTCCATGGTCAACCTGGAATTGGGCGATAACGGCATGATGGGCATGCAGTTGCTGGCCAGCGGCGCGGTGACCCTCAACCATCTGACGGTGTATGAGAATCCCTTCGTCGGTATTCAGATCAACAACTGCTGGAGCGACGGCACGAAATGCCGTAACCCCGGCGGGATCAGCCTGCTCAGCACCAGCGGATTGAACACTTTTTGGGATAATACCGGCGGAGAATCGATTGTATTTGCCAGCGGGGGGGCGGTGACGCTCAACGGCGTGCTGGTTGAAAATGGCTCAGCCGGGGTGCGCATCCAAACCGACGAAGGCACAGGGAATGTCAGCCTGACCAATGTGATCCTGCGCAATGGAATTTGGAGAGGCTTGCAGGTCATGTCCGGCGGCAGCATTACCCTCGCCAGGGTGCGGATCGAAAACTTTAACGGTGGCGGCGCGGAGCTCAACAACGATATGGTCGCATTGCCCCGCCCGGTGACCATCACCAGCAGCCATTTTGACCGTTCATCCAACGGCAGCGGCCTGGTCATCAACTCGCTGGGAACCGTGCTGCTCAACAACGTTAGCGCCAGCTTCAACAATGATGGCGCATATATCGCCACGCGCGGGCCGGTGACCGTCGCCAGTACGCTGGGCGGGAACCTGTTCCGCGACAACGATGTCGGATATGGCCTGAAAATCAGCACACAAAATGCCGTCAACATCAAGGATGTCGACGCCAGCGGCAACCAAAGCGGCGCCGGGGTCGACGTGAGCGTGTCCGCTTCCAGTGGCGCGGTCACCTTGAACAATGTGAATGCCAACCGCAGTTCTGTCGGGGTGCTGGTGCGTTCGCTGGGGCTGATCACCGTCAACAAGGTGACCGCCAGTCAGACGACCAACACTAATGTCACGTTGGGCGGCGGCGCAAGGTTGGATAACTCAAGCGGCAGCGGCACTGCCGGCGTGACCGTCACCAACAGTGAATTCAACGGCAACGGCAGTTATGGCTTGAATGTTCTCTCGCGCGGCGCGATCACCCTCAACCATGTCAGCGCGAACCTAAACCTCCCCTCCACCGGTTCAGCGGTGCGGCTGCTCAATTGCAATCCAGACCTCGCGGGCTGCACGACCCTTGCGCCGGTATCCATCCTTTCCACCAGCGGCAGAAACCAGTTCGATGACAACACCGAGGGTCTGTACATAATCACCGGCGGCAATGTGACCCTGAACGGGGTCAGCGCGAGCGGCAACTCACTACGAAATGGCGCCACCCTGGTCATGGGCACCGAGAAGAGCATCGGCAATCTGACCATCAGCAACAGCCAGTTTAACTGGAATTGGGATGAAGGACTCCAGGCTACGCTGAAAGGCACCATCACCCTGAACAATGTGGAAGCCAATAACAATTATTCGAATCATGGCGCTCTGCTCAACAATACCCTCGGCGCTGCACCCAGGAACATCACCATCTCGCGCAGCTCTTTCAACGGCAACAATTTCGATGAGCCGGACACAGATGCGGGATTAAAGCTGGTCACCGCCGGGAATGTGACTCTCAACCAGATCAGCGCCAGCCACAATCGCGGCTACGGCGCGAAGGTTGAAGGCGCCGGACTGGTGACCCTGCTCAATACGCTGGGTGATTCAAGCTTCAATTTCAATGCGGCTGACGGTTTGAACGTGACCGCCAGCGGAAAAATCAGCCTGATCGGTCTGACCGCCAGCCACAACACCGGCGGGATGGGGATCAGCCTAAACAACACCGGCGGGATTGGAGATGTGCTGGTGACTTCGGCGGTCATGCTCGACAATTCCGGGCGCGGCCTCAGCGTGACCAGCAAAGGCCTGGTGACCCTTTCCAGGGTCAACGCATTAAAAAACGGCGGTGTTGGTGTGTTCATCGACAATCGAAATGCCGGAACGGCCAAGCCTGTGACGCTGCTGAATGTGCTCGCAGACTACAACAATCTGGAGAATCTGAAGGTTGATTCGCGCTCCAATATCATTCTCAATGCCGTATCGGCCAGCTTTTCCATTAACGGCATCGGCGCCCGGCTCAACAACGATGACGGCGGTCTGGGCACCGGCAGCATTCAGATCCTCAGCACGCTGGGCGCCAACCGTTTTGAGGGCAACAGACTCAACGGGCTGACCATCGCCACCAACGGCGCGGTGACCATCAGCCGCGCGGCAGTCAATTCCAACGGGTCTGGCGGAGCGGTTGACGGCCTGTTGATCAGCGTCTATAACACCACCGCGCCGGTGACCATCACCTGCAGCGTCTTCTCCGGCAACACCGGCAGTGGCATCGAAGCCGTCGCCTTCAGCGGCACCAACCTGCTGACGCTCAGGGGCGTGTTGGTGGGCGGCAACACAGACCCGGTGCAGGTCAGGCTGCCCGCCGGGCAGACCTTCAAGGTCTTCAAGATGGCCTGTCCGTAGGGATTTCTGCTCAAAAAAAATCCCCCCGAGAGGGGGGATTTTTTTTAGAGGGTTTTGATCACCACTTCTGAGCCGTCCAGGCCGTCGGCTTGGGCGCGCAGGCGGATTTCGCCCGGCTGGCCGTTGGATTGCACCACCGCCAGGCAGCGCCCGCGGTGCGTGCTGCGCCAGTTGCCAACATAGCTCTCAGTGCTGACCGGGTTGGCGCTGCCCACCGCCTTCAGCATGCCCGGCCCCTTCACGGTGAAATACACCGGGCGGTCGGCTGCGGGATGCGGGCGGCCGTTCTCGTCCAGGATTTCAACGCTGATATAGCTCAAGCCGCCGGGCGCGGCGGGGATCTCCTCCCGGTCAGGGGTCAGGCGCAGGCTGGCCGGCGCACTGTTGGTATGCAGCGCCGCCTCGGCCGCCGCTTCGCCGCCGCGGTAGCCCACCGCCTTCAGCTCGCCCGGCGCGTAAGGCACCTCAAAGCGCGCGGTGAAGCGTTCCTCCTTGCCGGTTGGCTTGCGGCCCAGCGACTGCCCGTTGAGCAACAGTTCCACCTCGGCGCAGGCCGAGTATACGTCCACCTGGAAGGTCTTGCCTTCGTGTCCCGCCCAGTTCCAGTCCGGCCACACGTCCGGCCAGCCCCAGTAGGTGGGGGTGGGGGCATGCGCCGCGATGTAGAGCTGCGTGCCCGCCTGCCACAGGATGTCGCGGTAAAAGGATTGCGGGCGCTTGAAACCGCACAGGTCCAGATCGCCGCAGTTGGCCTGGTGCCAGGGATAGGCGCCCAGGAAGCCGCCCTTCTCATCGTAATGCACGCGCCCGATGCCCGATTCGCCCAGGTAATCCAGCGAAGTCCACACGAAATCGCCCAGCACATGGCTGTGACCCAGCACGCTCATCCAGTTCTCGAAGGCCTCGCCGGGGATCGACTCGGTGCCGATCATCATGCGCGCCGGGTGGCGGGCGTGGTCGTCCTCGTACTGGCGCCACAGGTAGTTGTAACCGCCCACGTCCAGGTGGGCGAAAACCGCGTCCGTGTTCTCCCAGGGGGTGCCGTCCCACGTGCCACAGATGGCCGAGATCACCGGGCGGGTGGGATCCACCGCGCGCACGCGCTCGGTCAGCCGGCGCGCCACTTCGGCGCCGCCGTTGCGCCCGTCGCGCTCGTGCACCTCGTTGCCGATGCTCCACAGCACAATGCTGGGGTGATTGCGGTCGCGCAGCAGCATGGCGTCCAAATCCCGCTGCCACCAATCATCGAAGACCACGTGATAGTCGAAGGGGTTCTTGCCCTCGCGCCAGCAGTCGAACGCCTCGTCGATCACCAGCATCCCCAGCCGGTCGCAGGCCTCCAGGAAGGCGGGAGCGGGCG
>CAZCBJ010000031.1:21598-25784 GCA_964496705.1 uncultured Anaerolineaceae bacterium
CAGCGGATGGCGTTGTAGCCGCTGGCTTTGTGGATTTCCACCTTGCGCTCCTCGGCGCGGTCGAAGGAAGCCGCGCCCAGCACGCCGTTGTCGTGATGCACGCAGCCGCCCTTCATTTTCAGCGGCTGACTGTTGAGCAGAAAGCCCTTTTCGGCGCTGAAGTGCAGCGAGCGGATGCCGAAAGTGGTCTGCTGGCTGTCCACCAGCTTGCCGTCCACCCGCACTTCGCTCTCAATGCGGTAGAGATGTGGGGTGTCGGGCGACCACAGGCGCGGGCGGTCGGTGGTCAGATCCTGGCTGAATTCAAAATCCGCCCCGGCTTCGATGTGCGCAGATGCCTCCACGCTGACTGCCGGGCAATCATCGGGCGAAACCAGCCGGCTGTGCAGCGTGACGGTCTGCGCCTGAGTCGAGTCATTCCTGAGCGTGGTGCGCACGCGCACCAGCGCCGAATCGCTTGCGACCTGAGGGGTGGTGACGTATACGCCCCACGGCGCCACATGCACCGGCTCGGTGACGATCAGCCACACGTGCCGGTAGATGCCCGAGCCGGAATACCAGCGGCTGTTCATCTGCCCGCTGTTGTCCACCACCACCTTGAGCAGGTTGGATTTACCCACTTCCAGATAGGGGGTCAGGTCGACGAAGAAGCTGCTGTAACCGTAGGGATAGCGGCCGATGTATTGCTTGTTCAGACGCACCTCGGCGTTCATGTACACGCCCTCAAACTCGAGCAGCACGCGCTTGCCAGCCCACTCGGCGGGGGCTTCGATCGTCTTGCGGTAATGTCCGCGTCCCATCTCGAAAAAACCGCCCGAAGCCGTGCTGGGATTGCCGGCTGCGCGCGGACGACTGATGCTCCAGTCGTGCGGCAGGTCCACCCGGCTCCATTCTGATTCGTCCGGCTCCCCCCAACCGCCGTCCTTGAAATCGCCCAGAAAAAAGCTCCAACCACGGTCAAAAGGTTGTCTTTGCATTGGCGCTCCTTTCTTATAGCAGCGCGTTGAACACCTTATAAATCGCCTCGGTCATTTCTTCGATTTGCAATGTGCTCAATTCGGGGCTGATGTCAAAATGCACCGCCCGACCCAGCAGGTCGAGTGTGCGCGGGCACATGTCGGGCGTGTAATCCACCTGGCGCGGATGGGTCTTCCACGGACCGGCTGCCGGATGCCAGGTGCGCTGACCCATGATCGGCGCCCAGTGGGGGTAGACGTGATAATCCACCTCGTCCGGCGAATACATGACGAAGGATTCCAGTCCTTCGGCTGAAAGCGCGTCGGACAGGGCGTGGGCGCGCGCGGCTTCAGGCGCGAAGAACACCAGCGCGATGGCGGCCTCACCCCCCGGATCGTGGATGGTGCGGAACTGGACGCCCTTCTGCTTTGCCAGCCCGGCGATGTTGTCTTTGATCATGTTCTTGCGCTGGCGCATATCGCCCAATAATTTGTCCAGCCGGCGCAATTGCACCAGCGCCACCGCGCCCAGCAGCTCGGGCATGCGGAAATTGATGCCAGGCAAGACGCGCTCTTCGGGGATCTGGTTGCGCATCCCGCCGACCACATCGTGGAACATCATCGCCCGATCGTAGGCTTCGCGCTGGCTGGTGATCAGCATACCGCCTTCGCCGCTGGTGAGGATCTTGTTGAATTGCAGGCTGAAGGCGCCCGCATCGCCGATGCTGCCCAGCCGCCGTCCGTTGAAGCTGGCGCCGTTGGCCTGGGCGGTGTCTTCCAGCACCTTGAGCTGGTGCTTGCGCGCCAGTTCCATGATCGCATCCATGCGGCAGGGCGCGCCGCGCATATGCACCGGCAGAATCGCGCGGGTGTACGGGCTGAGCTTGCGCTCCGCGTCCGCCGCGTCAAGGGTCAGCGACTCGTCCACCTCGGCCATCACCGGCACCGCGCCCGCTGCCACCACCGCCGAAGCCGAGGCGATCCAGGTGTAAGCGGGGACGATAACCTCGTCGCCGGGGCCAATGCCCAGCGCGTTCAACCCGGTGATCAGCGCCGAGGTGCCCGAATTGACCGCCAGCGCATACTGGCTGCCCATCACGCTGGCAAAGGTTTCCTCCAGCTCGTCCACTTTGGAAGCCCCCGGGTTGGGGCCGTAGTAACGGAACAAACGCCGGGTGCGCAGCACTTCCAGGACGGCCTGTTCCTCTTCTTCGTCAATGCGCATGCCGCCCGGATACATCGGCGGCATGCGGTGGGTGACCACCGGCGCGCCTCCCTGGGTGGCCAATTTTTTGGGGTCTGGCTGTGTGGTCATGGATTCTCCTTTTTTTGTTTTATTTTGCCATTTTGACCTGGTTGCGCCCGCCCTGCTTGGCTTCGTACATTGCCTTGTCGGCGCGGTCGAGTAAGTCCAAGATATCCCGTTGGCGGGCGGAAAGCTCTGCCACGCCAAAACTGGCCGTCACCCGCACCGCGCCCTGCGGCAGCTGAACTTCGCGGGTCTCAATCATCAGGCGCAGACGCTCGGCCACAATGCGCGCCTCCTCGGCCTCGGTCTCCGGTAACAGGATGACAATCTCATCCCCGCCGTAGCGTCCGACGATGTCAATTGAGCGCAGCGTCTGACGGCAGACCAGCGCGATGGCTGCCAGCACCCGGTCGCCGGAGGTGTGACCGTGGGCATCGTTGACGCGCTTAAAGAAATCAATGTCCATCATGATCGCGGATAGCGGCTGGCGGTGGCGGCGGGCGCGGTCAATTTCGCGCACCCCCAGCGCCAGGAATTGTCTGCGGTTATACAGGTCGGTGAGCGAGTCAATCGTGGCCAGTTGCTCCATGCGCTGATACATGCGCGCATTCTCCAGTGTCAAGGCTGCCTGGGTGGCGATGGTCTCGAGCAGACGCACCTGCTCGGTCGTATAGGCGTAGGGCTGGTAGTTCTGCATCGAGATGACGCCCACCACCTGGTCGCGCAGGATCATCGGCACGCCCACGTAGGTGCGCGAGGGGTTGCCGCCAGCTCGCAGCAGCGGCACCGGTGGATTGAAATCCGGGGCAAGGGCGTCTTGAATCACATATGATTTGCGCGTTTCGATAACATAACAGGTCAGCCCGCGCTGATCGCGGATGTTCGAGGTGGGACCGCGGTGATACTCGTCTTTCTCGTACAGCAACGGGATATCAATGCTGCCGCTTTTATCGTCGTAGAAAGCGATGTAGAAAATGTCAATCGGGATGAACTGGCGACACTGATCCAGAAGCGTCACCAGGACGCGGTCCACCTCCAGCCCGGCCGCGGTTGCCAGACTGATGCGATAGACGATCTCCAGAGCCTCGGCGCGGCGGCGGGTTTCAGCGAACAGGTTGGCTTTCTCAATTGCCACGGCAGCTTCATCGGCAAACGCCTGCAACCGCTCGGCAATCGCCGGGGTGTAAAAACCGGGATGCGCGCTGTCGACATTAATGAACCCGATCACTTCATCTTTGATCAGGATCGGCGCGCCCATGTAAGAGCCAATCCAACTTGTCCCCGGCAAGGCTGCCCAGTGCTCGTCGCGGGCGGTGTCCGCCACCACCACCGGGCGGTGGGTCTCAATCATTTTGCGCCAGGTGGCAATTTCCGTGGGTTTCAACTCCAGGCTATCCAACTCGGCGTACACGCCGATGCGCTGGTAACCCTGCCATCGCCGCAGGCGCACCAGCCCGCGTTCATTTAGAATGCCGATATTGGCGGCGTCCAGCGCCACCACCCGTCCCAGGTTGATCAGGATGTGGTCGAGGATGATCTCAATATCCAGCGCGCTGTTGAGCGCTGAGACAATGTCGCGCAGCGCTTCAGCCAGCGCGCGCTGTTCGCGCTCGGCTTTTTCGGCTTCCTTCAAGCGGCTGACATCGTAGAGTGTTACCAAAGGGTAGTTTAAGCCCGTTTCAGCGTCCTGCACTGAAAATAGACGCATGTGCAAAGCGTGAGACTTGCCGCGGCTATTTATCAAGAGGATATCCTGGATTTTGCCCGGAGCCGCTTGACGCAAGGATTGCCAGTCGGTCAACAGCCCGCCAATCGCCTGTCCGGTCAGCTCGCCGGTGGCATGCAGCAAACGCCGGGCAGCCGGGTTGGCGTACAGGATGCGCTCCTCTTGGTCGAGCAGCAGCACACCGGTGGCCACTAGGTCAACCAACTGACTGCGCAGGCGCGGAATCAACTCCATTTTCCATCCTCACGCATTCAT
>CAZCBJ010000032.1:0-7845 GCA_964496705.1 uncultured Anaerolineaceae bacterium
ACCATTCAGGCATGCCTCACAACCTTTCAGCGCGCTCAGCGCGCAAAAGTGGTTCGCCGCGCGTCTCGTCCATCTCGATCACACCTTCGATCAGATAGGGGCCAGGCTGCCAGAGCGCAGTCTTCGAGCGGCGGTAAGACTCCGGGAAGAAAACCACATCCAGCATACCCTCCAGGTCTTCGAGGGTCAAGAAATACATATCCCCGCGAGCGGTGCGCGTCCGGCGCCCGGACATGCGCAGCCCGGCGACGATCACGCGCTGACCGGGGCGCGCTGCGGCTTCCTGGGTGGTCAGCGCGCCCGCAGCCGCGACGCGCGCCGCATGCAGCTCCAGCGGGTGAGCCTCCACCCCGATGCCCAACACCTCCTCCTGCGCGGTCACCTTTTCACCCAGCGACCAATCTTCGCCCTCGGTTGGAAATGGGCTGGCGTCAAACAACGACGGCTGCCCTGCCCGCCAGGCGCCCCCTTCCAATTGGCGCAGCAGCTCAGGGATGAATCCCAACCCGTCCATAGCCCCAGCGCGCACCAGGTTGAGCGCCTCCTGCGGGCGGGGGTCGGCACGCGCCAAAAAGTCACGCACCGAGGTAAACGGGCGCTGGCGCAGGATGGTCTGCTGGGTGCGGCGGGTCAAGTCGCGCACCTGGTCGAGACCCATGAACAGCACCGCCTCGCCTTCCGGGTAGGACACGCTGAATTGCGGCTGGGAGTGGTTGATGTGCGGCGGGCGCACGCGCAGCCCCAGGCGGCGCGCCTCACTCAAATAGACGCGCTGCGAATAATATCCGCCCCAGTTGGCCAGCACCGCAGCCATGAATTCCGCCGGGTGGTGCGCCTTGCACCAGGCCGAGCGCCAGCCCACCAGCGCGTACGAGGCGGCGTGCGCCTTGGGAAAGCCGTAACCGGCAAAGGCGGCCATCATCTCCCACAGCCGCTCGGCGGTTTCCGGCGGCACGCCACTGCGCGCTCCTGCGCCGGCGATGAAATGCTCTTTGAGGGCAATCATCTGCTTGCCGGGGTCAAAATGCGACATCGCGCGCCGCAGCAGATCGGATTCAGCCAGGCTCATCCCGGCCAGCTCATGGGCGATGCGCAGCACCTGCTCCTGGTAGAGGATCACCCCGTAAGTGTCTGCCAGCAGAGCAGAGAGAGCCGGATGGAGATGCTCCACCGGTTCCAGCCCCAGGTGGCGGCGCACAAAGGCGTCCTTCAAGCCGCCTTTCAGCGGCCCGGGACGGTAGAGCGCCAGGGCGACCATCAGGTCGTCAATGCTGTCCGCCTGCACCTCGCGCAGCGTGGCGCGCATGCCGGGGCTTTCGATGCCAAAGCAGCCGATGGTGGCGGTGCGCAGCAGCAGGTCGCGCGTCTCGGCGTCGTCCGCCGCAACCGCCTCCAACACATCCAGCGGCGAGGCGAACTCAGTGCGCCGCCAGGATTGCACCGCGGCGGCCACCTCGCCCAGCACCGTCAGCCCGCGCACGCCCAGCAGGTCGATCTTGACCAGCCCCATCGCCTCAATTGGCTCATGGTCGAACTGGCTGATGGTGACGCCCGGTGTGCCGGAAGGCTGCACCGGTACCAGGTCATCCATGCGCCCCGGAGCGATCAAAATGCCCCCGGCATGCATGGACAGGTGGCGCGGCAGCCCCAGCAGCGCAGCGGCCTGCTCAAAGACCGGCTGGTAACGGGCTTCGCGGTGCTGGCGCATCAGCTCCGCGTAGGGATTCTGGCGCATTGGATCGTCCTCGTCCAGCATGCCAGGGCGGAAGAAATGCGGCAGAGCGGCGCTCAAAGCGCGCACCTGCTCCGGCGAAAATCCATGCGCCTTGGCCACATCCCCCAGCGCGGAGCGCGGTCGGAAGCGGTTGACCGTGCCAACCATCGCCACCCGCTCGCGCCCGTAGGTATCGAACACATGCTGAATGACGCGCTCGCGCCCGCGCGAACACAGGTCGGTGTCGATATCCGGCGGCGTGCTGCGCGCCGGATTGAGAAAACGCTCGAAATACAGGTTGAGCGCCAGAGGGTCCGGGCTGGTAATGCCGATGCAGTGCGCCACCAGCGAGGACGCCGCCGAGCCGCGCGAGGAAAAGGGCACTCCGCTCTGCCGGGCAAAGGTCAGCAGCTCCTCGACGATCAGGAAGATGACCTCGTAACCGCGCGCGCCGATCACCTCCAGCTCGTGGTCGAGGCGCACCCTCACGGATGGGCTGAGCCTGCCGTATTTGCGGCGCGCGCCCTCCTCGGCTTTACGCCGCAGCACCTCCAGCGCGCTGAGCCCGGCGGGCAGCGAGATATGCGGGAAATGCGCCACGCCCAGCGGCAGCTCGCAGCGGCAGCGGTCCGCGATTTCATTCGCCGCCGCCAGCGCCGCCGGCTGGTCGGCAAAGCGCTGCGCCATCTCCTCCGGCGCGGGGAAATACGCCCCGGGCGGCGCGATTTGTCCCGGCTCCAGTCTGGCGCGCGGGGTATTCAGCCGGATGGCAGCCAGCGTGCGCTGCAGGTCCGCCTGCCCTGCGTGCAGATAATACACACTGCGGGTGGCGACCACCGGCAGCGCCAGCCGCTTTGCCAGGCTGGCCAGCGTGCCGCTGATGACGGTGTCCTCGGGTGGGTGGCGCTGCAACTCAACATACAGGCGGTCGGGGAAAATCTCACCCAGCGCGCCCAGCAGGTTGACCGCAGCCTCCAGACGTCCGGCAGCCAGAAGGCGGTCAACCGCTCCGCGAGACCCGCCGCTCAGGCACAACAGACCCGCCCGGTGACTGTGCAGCAGCTCCAGCGTGCAGCGCGCCTGCGGGTCAGCCAGCACCGCGCTGACCACCCGGCACAGGCTGGACCAACCGCTGAAGTCCAGCGCGAGCAAAGCCAGCGCGCCGCCCGGATGACGTTCGCCAGCGGGCGCGGCAGCGTGCAGGTCCACCTCCAGGCCGAGGATGGGGCGGACGCCTTCCTTGCGGCAGGCCTGATAAAATTCCACCGCCCCGGCCAGACTGTTGTGGTCGGTCAGCGCCAGAGCGCTTGCGCCCGCCTGCGCGGCTGCGCGCGCCAATTGCGCCGGTTCCGGTAGGGCTTCGAGGAATGAGTAGCAGGAATGCAGACGCAGCGGAATGGACAACGGATTACCATATGCAGACGGCGGGCTATTTCCAGGTGAAGGTCAGCGCTTCTTTGACCGGCAGGGTGATCTTCTGCAGGACGGGAGCGATGGAGCCGCAGGTTCCGCCCTTGCAGTTACATTCCGCGTCCATCACGCTGCTGGAACAGGCGATGGCGGTGAAACTCACCGTCCAATCACCCGTGGCAGTGGAGGGCAGATAGGCGAAGAAAATACCGTTGACATCCGTCATGGCGTCGGTGCGCGGCGCAGCGGCGCCCTCGCCCTGCGTCAGGGCAAACTGGATGCCGTTGACCGGCTGTCCCTGCTCATCCACCACCCGACCGCTGATCAGTTGGGCGTCCACCGGCTGGATGACCGGGGCGGACTGCACTTCCACCTCGGATTCAATCAACTGGGCGAACACCCAGCCGGTCACGTTGGTGGAAAGCTGCACCAGGATCCATTCGCCGCCCGGCGATTTACCCAGCACCAGGAACTTGGTGCCTTTGGGCACCATCACCAGCACCCTGAACAGGTAACCAGGGTTGGAGCGCACATTCACGTTTTCAGCCAGCGCGCTCGCGGTGAACGGGGTGAAGGGCGTGGGGCTGAGGGTGGGAGATGGGAGCGGGGTGAGGGTGGCGGTGGGGGGTGGAGAAGCGGTCACGGTCGGCGGCAGTGGGGTGGGCAAGGCGGTTGGCGGCTCCTCGGTGGGGGCTGGCACGGCGGGCGGCTCGGTGGGCGTAGCCTGGGCGCAGGCGGCCAGCAGAACGGCAAGCAACAGGATGGACAGACTCAATTTCGGTTTCATGCGATCCCTCCAGCGCGGGTCGCTGTGCCCGCGCACCCAGTGGATATATCTCATTATACAGCAGTGGGAAACCAAAAAAACGGCTTTATTGCCCTAAAGCCAACACCCGTTCCACATAGGTGCTGGCTTTTTGACAGTCCCCCAACAGGTTGCCGGCCACATCACTCCAGGCAAAGTATTTGCTCTGGCTGGTGGCCGCCTTGAGCCCGTGAGCCATGCAGCCAGAGCCGGAGTAATAATTGCCGATGGTCAGTTTCCACATATCCTCATAGGTGGTCACCTCGGCCGTGCTTTTGAGCGTGGTGTTCTTGACCAACTGGTTGGCCTGCACCGCGCTGGCCAGCAGCATGGCGCCCAGCAGATCAATTTCTTTATCGGTGCCGACCCTCTTCAACACCGAGCCGCGCAGCAAAGTCTGCTCCTGTGCGTCCAGGCCGGAATAACCCGCCGCGCAGGCGACATCCCCCCACAGCAGCGTGCAGGAGCGCAGGAAGATATCCAGGTTCCAGGTGAGCAGCATATCCGCGCCGTTCTCAGTCATCATGCCCAACCCCAGCTCGTAGGGGGTATCGGAATTGTGCCAGAACTGCGATTCCTGGGCGATGATACCCTTCAAAACCCGCGCCGGGACGTTGTACTTCAACCCCGCCAGGTAGAGCTGCTCATCGTAACGGTTCTGATATTCCAACACCAGCTTGCCAGCCGCTTTCTCACCGCAGGTATTGGCCACCCCCGCCGAGGCCAGACCGCCCGCCGGGCAGGCGCTGGCATCCGCCAATCCCGCCTGGATCAGATCACCAGCCAGAAACACGTAACGGTTGGTGGTGTACAGGTAATCCGGCGACAGCGGCTGATCAAGCGCATCGGACAACGCCCCCTCCAGCGGCGGGAACAGGTTCCAGATCAACGAACCGCTGGGCGTGTAAGCCGCCCAATCGCTGCTGAGCAAATCCAGGTGATAGTTGGCTTCAGTCTGCTCCGGTTGAACGCTGCGGTACTTGAAACGCACCGGCTGGCTCTGGTCGCCAAAATCCGAGTCCGCCCAATATTCCAGCCAGTCGCCCTGCTCGCCGGTGAGCGGCAACTCCAGCAGCAGATCGGCGCCGTCATAGGCGCGCACATGCCCGCCCACGCGCAGGTAAATTTTGCGGATGCTGTGATCAGGCAGCGGCTCGATGGCGGTGATTTTGAGCTGCGGCTGGCTGGCACACCATTCGCCAGGAGTGCAGTTGGGCGCTTCCAGATAAAACGAAATCTTGGGCAGCTCGACGGTCTGTTTGAATCGGTGCAGTTCTTTGCCCAGGTTGCGCAGCATCAGGCCGCTGCAGCCGGCGCCACCGCTGCTCGCGGCATTCTGGCAGGAGGGCGTGGTGATCCAATCCAAATAGGTCGGATGACCGCAGGCCTGGACGACCTCCTTGGCCGCCGGCTGGCTGTCATGGCGGGTGAATACATCGCAAACCGTCTCGCCGCCATCCCAGTTGACCAGCTGCCAGTGGGTGGCCATCGCCTGGCTTTCCACGATAAGGGTGCGCGGATTGGAGTCAGCCCGTGAAACAGCCGGCGGGTGGAAGAGCAGCGAGCAGAGGACGACCAGCGCCAGTCCGGCGCGCAGCCCTCTTGCCCGCTTCACCCGCGCGCTCCATTCCATCCCGGTCACACCTCGATTTTTCTCAATTCAACCCGGCCCGTCAATTTAACAACCAATGCAGCAGATTGATGCCCCATTCATGCGCAGAGCGGATGTCAGCGCGGGAGAGCCCACGTCCGCCCCAGGCGACCACGCAGCCGCCACCCGCGACCAGCCACCCCTTGCCGGCCCACACAGACCCGCCCTGCGGCGGCGCGCTGAACAGATACGGCTGGCTCCACAGCGGATGCCCTTCAGCAGGCACTGCCATCTCCACACCTGCCTTCTGAGCCAGCGTTTGGAAAGCTTTCGCGGCAGCCTCATCTTGCGCATCCGCGAACACCAGCAATCCCTGCGCCAACCGGTCGGTCAGGACTTTGACCTCCGCAGCTTCCAACTTGAAGGCGCCGCTGCCGCACAGGCAAACCAGATCATACCCCCCGGCCGCCGCCACATCCAGCCCGTTGTCCACCACCAACTGATACGAAGTGGAGCGGGCGCACTCGCGCGCCAGGTGATCCCATCCATCGCCCGGCTGCGCATCCCCCAGCGCAACCACCGCCACGCGGATGAGCCGTTTGGGCTGCGGGCCGCTGCTGCGCCGGAAGCGCAGATCGAGCTCCTGCGCCGCAGGATGGGCCGGGTCGGCAGCATTCTGGATCGCCGCGCCCCGACTGGTGAGTCTGACCCGCGCCAGCTCCACCGCCGGGCGTCGGGGCAGGCTGGAGCGGGCAGCAATCACAAATTCATCCTGAATCAAGCGGATTTCCTGATTCACCCCGCCTATCTCGCGCTCGCCGTGCCCCAGCAGCAGGAACAACTCGCCCTCCACCGCGCTTCCGAAATCATAAGCCACCGGCTCATTCACCACAATGATGTTCCCAACCGGATCCACCGCCACGCCAGGCGAGATGAACACATACTGGTCAGCGGGGTCATTGGCGACCACTTCCAGCCCGATGATGATGCCGCTGCCGTGGAACACCACATCGTGCGCCTTTTGCGCCTGGCGGTGCTCGTTGTGCGCCTCAGCCCATACAGCGGCGGTCACCAACATGCCGTCATACGGCTGGATGTGTGCTTTTGGGAAAATATCAAAATTGCTCGTGTCGTTCATATTCAATCCTTTTCATGCATCAGGCTGTGGGGATAAATTCGCATTGGACTTCATAGGTGACGTGAGCCGGGATCCAGGCGCGCGCCACCTCGCTGACCTTGCGCTGGTAGGTTTCCGCGCTGAAACGGGTGCGCTCCAACTCGGCACTTGGGATGCGCAACTGAATGGAGAGGGTATTGGGTCTGTTTTCGCGCCCCAACGCAATTTCCACCCCCAGCGCGCTGCCGCCGCCCAAGGTGAAATTCCGGGCCCGCCGCTCAGCAATGACCACCTCGCCGCCGGTGAAAATTTCCAGGTAGGTTTTCAACGCCTGGCGCGTGCCGCGGCACTGAAACAGCAGCATCGAAGAGCCGACCAGCCGGCGCATTCGCTCCAACGGGATCGAGCTTTCAACCGGCATGCCCACCCAGGACGCCAGCCAGGGAACAAAGGCTTCGGGGGTCAACTTGGGATCAAAATTACAATACAGTTGATCCACCTGCCGGGAGATCGGTTTCCAGAAGCTCTCAAAAAGCATCAGGAAACGGCTGGTGAAGTCATCGCGGCTGTAGATTTCAGGCAAGTATTTGAGATATTTACCCTGACCATAGACGGCCACCTGAACGCTTTCCTCGATCAGGGTTTGGCCCTCCGCCCCCACCAGGCGCGCCGTGGTGATCAGGAAATGATCAAAGCGGTAGGATTGGATGCGCGCCTGAAGGCTGACCTCGACCGCCTGCCCGGCAGGGAAATGATCCTTGAGCGGAAGGTTGAGCACCAGGTCTTGCGGCAGCTCATTGACCCAGGCCAGGTTGTGCGCAATACCGTCCGGCAGGCGGTAGGATTCGAGCTGCATCACCCGCGGCAGGCTGACCTGCAGAACAGCCTCGCCCTCAGGCGGGACGAAACGGACAAAGAGTGTCGCCAGCTCACCGGGGTAGCGGTTGTAATGGTCAACCGCCAATCCCAGGCTGGCTTCAGATGGATGGGGAGGAGAGGATGTCACCATATTGTGCTTCCTCATGAGCGGTAGAGATCCTGGGTGCTGACCAACTCAATCTCATGTTCCAGCGAGACCAGCAAGCCGTCTGCCTGTACGCGCAGCACCTTGTCCACCAGCACAACTTCCGGCTGTGATTCTTCATCGGTGCTGCGCTCTTCCAGCGGTACCACCGGTCGGGCAAACACTTCCACCTCCAGCACATATT